>JAGFXV010000103.1 GCA_017861475.1 Bacillota bacterium
TTAAAAGAATATTATGAAAATGATTTTTCTCTATCGGAAATCGCTGATGATATGAATACCACCCGCCAGGCGGTTTATGACCTGATCAAAAGAGCGGAACACCAGCTGCTGCAATATGAAACCAAATTAGGGCTGCTGGAGAAATTCAGAACGACGCGTGGCAATCTGGAAAAGGTCTGTGAACTGCTGGAACAAGATGAAAATGACACTGGCAGGCTGAATGAAGCGCGTCAGGTCTTACGCGAAACGATCGAGCTGCTGTAGAAAAGGAGAGATATTGTGGCATTTGAAGGACTGTCCGACCGCTTGCAGGAAGTTTTCAGGAAACTGCGCGGCAAAGGCAAAATCTCCGAAGAAGACGTTAAAGTTGCCATGCGGGAAGTACGCCTGGCGCTGCTCGAAGCAGATGTCAATTATAAAGTCGTGAAAAATTTTGTTGCTGCCGTAAGCGAAAGGGCAGTTGGACAGGAAGTTATCCAGAGTGTTACACCCGGACAGCAGATCGTCAAAATTGTCTATGACGAAATGACCCAATTAATGGGCGGCAGTGAAACCAAACTGAACATGTCCTCCAAACCCCCGACGGTCATTATGGCGGTTGGATTGCAGGGGGCCGGCAAAACCACCACGGTTGCCAAGTTGGCCCGCAACCTGGTCAAACAGGGACGCAGGCCGCTGATGGTAGCGGCCGATGTTTATCGTCCCGCCGCCATCAAACAGCTGCAGGTTTTGGGAGAACAGCTGAGCGTGCCGGTATTCTCCATGGGGCAGGGAAATCCGGTTAATATTGCCAAAGCTTCGCTGGAATACGCGCGCAGCAACAACCGCGACATCGTTATTATTGATACCGCCGGAAGGCTCCATATCAACGAGGAATTAATGGAGGAACTGGTCAATATCCAAAAGGTGGTCGAGCCGCATGAAACCCTGCTAGTGGTGGATTCGATGACCGGTCAGGATGCAGTAACGGTGGCCGAATCATTTAATGAACAGTTGGGCATTACCGGGCTGATCCTGACCAAACTTGATGGTGATACCCGCGGCGGGGCTGCTCTTTCCGTAAAAGCTGTGACCGGGCGTCCGATCAAGTTGGTCGGTATGGGTGAAAAGCTCGATGCCCTGGAAACATTTTACCCTGACAGAATGGCTTCTCGCATCCTGGGCATGGGAGATATCCTCAGTCTGGTGGAAAAGGCCCAGGAGAACTTTGACGAGAAAAAAGCCCGTGAAATGGAAATGAAGATCCGCAAGCAGGAATTTACCCTGGAGGATTTCATGGATCAGATGCAGCAGGTCAAAAAAATGGGGCCGCTGCAGGATCTGCTGGGAATGATCCCCGGGATGGGCAAACAGTTGAAAGGGATGGATACCCAGATTGATGAAAAAGAAATGCTGCATGTGGAAGCCATAATAAAATCAATGACGCCCCAGGAACGGCGCAATCCTGCTATCCTCAACGGCAGCCGCAAAAAAAGGATCGCCCAGGGCAGTGGTGCCAGAGTACAGGATGTGAACCGTTTACTGAAACAATTTGATGAGTCCCGCAAACTGATGAAACAACTGACTGATGCGGGCGGGAAAAAGGGCAAACGGGGCCTTATGCCCGGCATGAAATTTCCCCTGCAATAAGATTTTAAAAGCTTACTTTGACTGCGGATGCCTAACCGGTACAACACCGTGGTGTTAATAAAGTAGAGATAACAACAAGGAGGTGAAAATATGGCAACAAAAATCCGCCTGAAAAGAATGGGAGCGAAGAAAAACCCTTTCTACAGAATGGTCGTAGCAGATGCTAGATCACCCCGTGACGGACGCTTTATTGAAGAGATCGGTTATTATGATCCTTCAACTGATCCGGCCACGATCAAGATCGATGAAGAAAAGGCACTGAAATGGTTGGCTACCGGTGCAAAACCTTCAGATACAGCAAAATCACTTTTACAGAAACAGGGAATTATCAGCAAGTTTGCGGAAAGCCGCAAGTAGGGTCAAAAGACCCAGGGGGGTGAACATTAGTGAAAGAGCTGGTCCAATTTATTGCCCGCGCACTGGTGGATAATCCTGATCAGGTTCAGGTCACCGAAGTGGACGGTGAGAAATCAAACATTATTGAACTCAGGGTGGCTCCCGAAGATATGGGCAAAGTGATCGGAAAACAGGGCAAGATTGCCCAGTCGATCCGCACCCTGACCAAAGCTACTGCTGCCAAAGAGGGAAAAAGGGTTTCAGTGGAGATAATGAGATAGGGGCTAATCAATTTGCCCCCGGACTGTTAAAAAAGGCTAATAGCTGCGTTAACTAGGAAAACCCGTTCAATCGACGTACTTATTACGGGGACATTCCCCTTAAGGGGTGTGTCCCCATACCTTATGTCGGAGGACTTTCCGGTTACCTTGCTTTTTAACCTTTTTTACTCGCTCTGACCGGGGTTCGATTTTCCGAACCCCTTTGATCCGCGATGTTTGGAGATGATGCAATGGAGGCGAATGATTTAATCAGTATTGGCAGAATTGTAGGCACCCATGGCTATAAAGGAACCTTAAAAGTACAGCCCCTGACTGATTTCCCGGAGCGCTTTCAAAAATTGGAGCAGATCGACCTGAGTCAGGGAAAAAAAATCACCCGGCACAAGATTGAGTCGTGCAGCCCGTACAAGGAATTGCTGCTGATGAAACTGGAAGGTATTGATGATCTGGAAACAGCCCAATTATACCGTAATGCTTTGCTGGGCGTCGAAGAAAAAGATGTTTTTCCGCTGCCCCCGGGTTATTATTACCATTTTCAACTGGTGGGACTGGCGGTTTATGATACGGAAAAAGGTTATCTGGGGGTACTGAAAGAAGTACTCGAAACCGGCGCCAACGATGTGTATGCGGTAAATTCAGAGGTCTATGGCGAAATATTGCTGCCGGCCATTAAAGACGTTATTCTGGATATTGATCTGACCGCTAAAAAAATGACAGTCAAGCTGCTGGATGGATTGCTTGATTAGCAAGCCGCGTTCAACAGTGTTTTTCATTTTGGACAATAAATTATGAAACTGTTTTGGGAGTCGTTATGCGTATAGATATTTTAACGCTTTTCCCGGAAATGTTTTTGTCGCCGTTTAATGAGAGTATCATTGGCCGGGCCCGACAAAACGATCTGCTGCAGATAAATACCGTCAATATAAGAGACTTCGCCCTGGACAAACACCAGCAGGCGGATGACTATCCTTATGGCGGCGGTGCGGGGATGGTTATGAAAGCAGATGTACTGATCCGTGCCATTAAGAGCGTCAAAGACTCAAACGGAAGGGTTGTTTACCTGTCACCGCAGGGACAGCGCCTCGACCAAAAGGTCGTGACCCGGTTGGCCGAAGAAGAACATCTGATTCTGCTCTGCGGACATTATGAGGGCATAGATGAACGGGCCATGATGTTTATTGATGAAGAAATATCTATCGGGGATTATATCCTGACCGGCGGCGAATTGGGAGCCATGGTGGTGGTGGATGCGGTGGCCCGGCTTGTTCCAGGAGTGCTGGGCGATGATGATTCGGCGCGGGACGAATCCTTTGCGCAGGATTTGCTGGAGTATCCGCAGTATACCAGACCGCGTTGTTTTGAAGAGTTGGAAGTACCACCTGTACTTCTTTCCGGTCACCATGAAGAGATCCGCCGCTGGCGTAAAAAGCTAAGTCTGCAAAGGACGCTGTTAAAAAGACCGGATCTGCTTATGAACCGGGATTATGATCCTGAAGAGCGTATGCTGCTGGAAGAAATATTGTTTGTCAGGAAGAAGGATAAAGGTGCGAAAAGCTAAAGTATATATTGCTCTCCTGCATCATCCCATGTACAACAAGCGCATGGATGTAGTGACCACCTCCGTGACCAATCTCGATCTGCATGATATCGCCCGGGCAGCCCGTACCTACAATGTGGACGGATTTTATGTCATTCATCCCTCCGCCAACCAGCAGCAGTTGATCGGCGACATCCTGTCCTATTGGCAGGAAGGTTATGGAGGAACCTACAATCCTGATCGCAAGGAAGCTTTTGAAATTCTGCACCGAGCTGAAAATCTGGCTCAGGTCATAGACGAAATCGAAAAAGAAACCGGCCAAAAGGTGCTGACCGTAGCCACAGATGCGCGGCGCTATCCGAATACGATTTCCTACCGCAGACTGAAAGAGGAGATCTTCACCGGGGACAAGGTCTATCTGTTGCTCTTTGGGACCGGCTGGGGTATGGAGCGGACGTTGATGGAGCAATGTGATTATATTCTTGAACCGATTGCGGCGGACAGCGATTACAATCATCTGTCGGTACGCAGCGCAGTTTCTATTATTATAGACCGATTGCTGGGAGAATTTTGGTTTCAGTAATAGTTTTTCCTTGTGATTGCTTTAATCCTGTGTTAAAATAGGCATGTTCTGTAATTAAAGGTGGTCCGCTGCATGAGCGACATGTATGAACGCCTGCTGGAAGGAGGTTGAAATCGTGCAAGACATTATCAAATCAATTGAAGAAGAACAGTACAAGAAGGATTTACCACGCTTTGGGCCTGGTGATACCGTTAAAGTACATGTTAAGGTTGTTGAAGGTACTCGTGAAAGGATTCAGCTTTTTGAGGGTATCGTCATGAAAATCAGAGGTACTGGTCTGTCACAGACTTTCACCGTACGGAGGATTTCATACAACGTTGCCGTGGAAAGAACCTTTCTCATGCATACCCCTAAAATAGCGAAAATAGAAGTGACCCGCAGGGGTAAAGTACGCCGGGCCAGATTGTTCTATCTGCGTGGCCTGACTGGCAAGAAAGCCCGTGTAAAGGAAAAGAGCAGATTCTAAACAAGATTTTAATGAATGAGAAGGAGAATACCATGCGGTATTCTCTTTTTTTCTCAGCACGATTGAGAAGGAGGTGGGCTTGAATGGCTATTAACTGGTATCCGGGGCATATGGTCAAGGCCAAAAGAGAGATTGCCGAAAATATTAAACTGGTTGACATCGTTCTGATGTTGTTGGATGCGCGCGCGCCATTTTCCTGCCGCAATCCTGATCTGGAAAGAATGATAAGCCGTAAAAAAATAATTCTTATCCTCAACAAAATGGATCTGGCTTCGCCATCATCAACCCAGCAATATCTTCAAAGTCTCCAGCAGGAGGGCTACCCTGCCGCAGCTATGGATTCCAGCTCCGGCAAAGGAGCCAAGGAAATGCTGCAGCTGATCAAAAGCGTCTATCAGCAACAGGCCGAGGAAATGCTGAGCAAAGGGAGACGGGTAAGAAGCCCGCGGGTCATGGTAGTGGGCGTCCCCAATATCGGCAAATCAACTTTTTTAAACTGCCTGGTAGGAAAAAAGGTAGCCCAAACCGGAGCCAAACCGGGCGTGACCCGCGGAAAACAGTGGGTGCGAGTGCGCGAGGATATTGAATTCATGGATACGCCGGGTTTGATGTGGCCCAAGGTTGGGGAAGAAGAGCAGGGCTATAAACTGGCCTTGCTGAATATCGTCGGTGAGAATGCCTATGAGGAATACGATGTTGCCCTTTATCTGCTGAAAACGCTGCAGGAAAAAACGCCGCAAATTTTCTCAGCCCGCTATAAAGTTGAAGATGTGCAATTGGATGCGGAAGCATTGCTGGCGGAAATTGCCCGAAAAAGAGGCTATCTGAACAAAGGCGGAATGCCTGACATCGACAAGACCTGTCACCTGCTGCTGCAGGATTACCGCCGAGGCAATCTGGGCCGGGTCAGTTTGGATTAACGATTTTTATCATAGCTTTCGACTGCGGTGAAATGCACCTGTCTGATTATCAGACTGGTATGCATCCCCTGTCCTTAAAATGCTGACAATCCTTGCCGCTTGCCTTTAACTTCACGCTGAGCCCGTGACCTGTGTTATGGTTCAGATTCCGGATCGTTTAATATGATATAATTCAAACATCGGGGGGCGTTGACCACAATTTACCACCCGAT
>JAGFXV010000104.1 GCA_017861475.1 Bacillota bacterium
AGGAAGCCGAAAGGCTTCCTTTTTTTATTAAAATTTTGACTCCAATTACATAAACGGGATTGATATATTTTATTTTATACTCTATAATTTCTATAGGGTTTAAGTATTTTATATTTTAAGATTTAAGGAGTTTAAAAATGGAACATGTAATTGGACAAGTACTCTCTGTTAATGTTTCAGAAAAACGTGGAGAAATCAAACACAACATTAATGAAGCTTTTATCAAAGAGAATTTTGGTCTGGAAACGGATGCACACAGCGGCGATTGGCATCGCCAGGTAAGCCTCCTCTCCCTCTCCAGTTTTAATAAAATGCGTGATATGGGGGCTATCGGTCTGGAATATGGTGTCTTTGCTGAAAACATTACAGTCGGAGGACTGGATGTTGCGACCCTTCCCTTGCAAACCCAACTAAAGGTCGGTGAAGCCATATTGGAAGTTACTCAGATCGGCAAAGAGTGTCACAACCAGGGTTGTGCCATCAAAAAACAGGTTGGCAGCTGTGTAATGCCGATTGAAGGTATTTTTACAAAAGCTGTGCGTTCAGGCTGGGTCAAAGTTGGCGATCGGGTGGAGATATTGGAAAAAGGCAGGTAGTTATTGCGATGTCTGCAGCAAATATTTTTACCAAATGTGAGGTAACTGCATATAAGGCAGGACAACATACGATTTATGAAGATCGGGTCGTGCTGGAAAGACCTTTGACTCTTTTTTTGAATCATGTAGAACTGGCAACCATGATATGCTCCCCGGGAGGATATGAGGAACTGGGAATCGGGTTCCTGATCAGCGAAGGGATCATACAAAAACGCACTGATATTACGGCCATCTCCTGTCGGGAAGAAGAGGGCTTGCTCAGAATAGAGACCAGTACCCCCACACCCCAAACCAATAATTTTTTAAGACGACATATGGCCAGTTGTTGCGGCAAAGGCCGGGCTGGCTTATATTTTATAAATGATTTTCGCCAGCTGCAGGCAGTACAATCCAACACGCGGTTCAGCGCTGAACAATTACTTGGTTTTATGAATTCACTGGAAAATAAATCAGAAGTATTTCGTATGACGGGTGGCGTACACGGAGCAGCATTAGCCGATAACTCTGGATTGCTGTTTATGTTTGAGGATATTGGACGTCACAATGCAGTTGATAAAGTACTGGGCAAGGCCTTTTTAAATGAACTTGATACCAGTGACAAATGCCTGCTGCTCAGTGGCCGTATCGCTTCGGAAATTCTGATCAAAGCGGCCCGCAGCAACATTGCTTTTGTTCTGTCGCGTTCAGCCCCTACTGCTTTAACCATTGAGCTGGCAGAAGAACTGGAGATTGCAGTAATAGGATTTGCACGAGGCGATCAATTGAATATATATAGTCATCCTGAGAAAGTAATTTTATAAATGCCAAAGGAGCGGTAAATGCCATGACCAATCAAGATAAGATCCTGATGGATAAAATAGTACAACTGAAACAAGAAAAATCTGTTTACATCATTGCGCATTACTATCAGCGGGCTGAAATTCAGGATATTGCCGATTTTGTAGGAGATTCGTATGCAATGGCGGTCGCTGCCCGGAACTCCCCGCTGGACACAATATTAGTCGCCGGCGTTGACTTTATGGCGGAATCAGCCGCCATCCTTTGTCCCGGCAAAACCGTATTATCTCCGGAACCCATGGCCACCTGTCCGATGGCCAACAGCATTAAAGCAGATGATGTGCTGAAATTCAAAGCCAAATATCCCAACAGCATCATCGTAAGTTATGTCAATACTCCGGCTGAAATTAAAGCGGTCACTGATATTTGCTGCACTTCTTCCAATGCAGCCAAAATTCTCGAAAAGCTGCCGGAGAATGCACGTATATATTTTATTCCGGATCAGAATTTAGCCATTAATGTATCCAATAAATTAGGTCGTATCGTTAATTTCTATGATTCATACTGCCCCATCCATAACGCTTTAACCAAAGCCAGTATGGTAAAACTTAAAGAGCAGCATCCGGAGGCTGAAGTCCTGGTCCATCCCGAATGCAAGCCTGAAGTTGTTAAACTGGCCGATTATGTCGGCAGTACCGCCGGGATAATAAATTATATCAGTAATTCTGATCATGACAGTTTTATCATCGCCACGGAGTGTGGAATTTTGCATCCCATTCAGCAGGCAAACCCGGATAAAAAATTGATCCTGGCTTCCGAGGAAATGATCTGTCCCAACATGAAGAGCATAACCCTGGATAAGATCCTGTACTCGCTGGAGAATCTGACAACGATCATAACTGTACCGGAGGACATTCGTATTCCGGCAGCCAGGGCTCTGAAAAAAATGATCGATTACGCTTCCTAGTTTTCAGCAGATTGTGATGTACATGGTTGCATTAATAAAGGAGTGGATTTGATGAAGTTGTCTACCAAGGGAAGATACGGTTTAAGAGCAATGCTGGATATGGCACAAAATACAGAAGAAGGTCCCATCGCCAGTCATACGATTGCTCAAAGACAGGATATATCCGAACGTTATCTGGAACAATTGTTAATCCCTTTAAAACAGGCCGGACTGGTTAAAAGTATACGTGGTTCCCAGGGAGGCTACGTTTTGGGGAGGGCTCCCAAAGATATTTCTGTCGGCGATATTATCAGGGTCCTGGAAGGCCCTCTGGCTCCGGTCGATTGTGTAAACGAAGTGAATCCCGATGACTGTAAACGCGCTGATAATTGTGTAACGCGTTTAATATGGGCCAAAGTCCGCGATTCAGTTTCAGATATTTTAGATTCATATTCATTGGAAGATCTGGTAAACGAATCTCATAAAATGCCCAAGCCTGTTGCAATTAATTTTGATATCTGATCACCATAAAAAATTATATTTAAGGAGGTGCTTGCTGTGACAAGACCCATTTACATGGATCACAGCGCAACTACTCCGGTTGATCCGGAGGTTTTCAATGAAATGATACCCTACTTTACCGATAGATTTGGTAATGCATCCAGCATTCATTTATATGGCCAGGATGCACGCCGGGCAATCGATAAAGCAAGGGCTCAGGTAGCTCATTTGATCAATGCTGCACCACAGGAAATAATTTTTACCAGTGGCGGAACGGAAGCCGATAATCAGGCTATTGTGTCTTATATGCTGGCTAATCAAAACAAAGGGAACCATTTGATTACTTCAGCCATTGAACATCATGCAGTTCTGGAGACCTGTGAACATCTGGCCAAACAAGGTTTTGAGCTGACGGTGCTGCCTGTCACTCCGGAAGGGATGGTAGAAGCGGATGTACTGCAGAAAGCGCTCAAGCCTGCCAGCCGATTGGTTTCCATCATGCATGCCAACAATGAAGTCGGAACCATTCAGGATATCAAGGAGCTGGCCTCCATCAGCCATGCAGCCGGAGCCGTATTCCATACCGATGCGGTGCAAAGCATGGGCAAGCTCCCGATCGATGTAAAAGCGATGGGAATCGACATGCTATCCGCATCCAGTCATAAGATATATGGCCCCAAAGGCGTAGGTTGTCTCTTTATAAGAAAAGGAATAAGACTGCCCAGTCTGCTCCATGGCGGCGGACAGGAAAGGAAACTGCGGGCGGGAACTGAAAATGTACCGGCTATCGTTGGTTTCGGCAAAGCTTGCGAACTGGCTGAACAGCACATGGCAGAACGAGCTGAAAAACTCGAAAAGCTTGCCCATCGGCTGCGGGAAGGAATACTAACAACCATCCCCAATACACGTTTGACCGGTCATCCCAGTCAGCGTTTGCCTGGCAGCGTAAGTGTATGTTTTCAATTTGTAGAAGGTGAATCAATCCTTTTAATGTTGGACAGTTTTGGTATTATGGCCTCCAGCGGTTCGGCCTGCACCTCAGGTTCGCTGGATCCGTCCCATGTGCTGCTGGCACTGGGCCTGCCCCACGAAATCGCTCATGGTTCTCTGCGTTTGACCCTGGGCAAGGATAATACGGCTGAAGATGTTGATAAGGTTTTGGAAGTTCTGCCGGGTATCATTGCCACCCTGCGGAAAATGTCTCCCTTGTGTAATTAGTTTTAAAGGAGGTAAGGAATATGTACAGTCAAAAAGTTATGGATCATTTTATGAATCCGCGTAATGTAGGTAAAATCGATCTTGCCAGCGGAGTCGGAGAAGTAGGCAACCCGGTTTGCGGTGATATTATGCATATCGAAATCAAGGTAAACGACGAAGACATTATTGAAGATATCAAGTTCAACACTTTTGGATGCGCTGCGGCGATTGCCACCAGCAGCATGGTGACTGAAATGGTAAAAGGCAAAACCCTGGAGGAAGCTGAGCGGATCACCAATCGGGCTGTAGCTGAAGCACTGGACGGATTGCCGGAAGTTAAAATGCACTGTTCCAATCTGGCCGCCGATGCCTTGCACGAAGCAATAAAAGATTATATGGCCAAAAGAGAAACTGCCAGCGCTTAGATAGTATGTAATTCTAAAAAATTGGGGTTATGATCGCGACCCGACCATAACCTTCAATTATTTTAATTCGGATGAGGTGTAAAAAGATGCCCATAAAAATACCCGATGACCTGCCCGCAACTGAAGTTTTAAATAATGAAAACATATTTGTCATGCATGAAGACCGGGCCAGCCGCCAGGATATCCGGCCGCTGAAAATTGTGATTCTAAATCTAATGCCGGAAAAAATCGTAACCGAGACTCAAATCCTGCGTCTGCTGGGAAATTCGGCCCTGCAGGTAGATATTTCCCTGTTATATCCCCAAACCCATAGTTCGAAGAATACCTCGGAAGAGCATTTGTTCAAATTTTATAATACCTTCGATGAAATCAAGGATGAAAATTTCGATGGCATGATCATCACAGGAGCACCGGTTGAACTGCTCGATTTTGAAGAGATAGGCTACTGGGAGGAATTGCAGAAAATCATGGACTGGAGCATGCTCCATGTATTTTCCACCTTCCATATCTGTATGGCGGCACAAGCGGGATTGTACCATCATTTTGGCATTCCCAAATATACGCTGGATAAAAAAATGTTTGGCGTTTTTCCTCACACCGTCAATAAAAAGAATGTCCAACTTTTGCGCGGCTTTGATGATGAGTTTCTGGCCCCTCACTCACGTCACACCGAAGTACGCAGAGAAGATATCGAAAAGGTGCCGGGGTTGGAAATCCTGGCAGAATCTCCGCAAGCCGGGGTTTATATTATAGCTACTCAGGACGGACGGCAGATTTTTGTGACCGGCCACTCGGAATATGATCCGCTAAGCTTAAAAAATGAATATGACCGTGATATAAAAAAAGGCCTGGAAATAGATATACCGGAAAATTATTTTCCCGGTGATGACCCTAGTAAACCTCCGATTGTCAGGTGGAGGGGGCATGCCAATCTTCTTTTTTCCAACTGGCTGAATTATCATGTTTACCAGGAAACCCCCTATGATTTGAACGAACTAAACAAATAAAGCTTTTTTGGCTTAAGGCAGTAAATCAGTTATACTTTATGGAAATGTTTTATAATGTTTTATGTATGAGTATATGATTTACGAGGGAGATAATTATGAGCAGACTTAACCAACCGCAAACCAGCAAATTAGTGAACGAGATCGTGGCCAGCTACCGGAAAGATGAAGCGACCGTTTCCATGGAATCTGTTTCTCAGCCCCAGCGCGAAGTAATCGTCAAGGTAATCTTTATGCTGCGGGAACTGCTTTTCCCTGAATATTTCGGAAAAAGGCAGTTGATCAGCACGACGATCGAATATCATATTGGAGATCTGCTGATCAACCTGCATAGGATACTGCACGAACAAATCGTATTGGCACTGACTCATCAGGCCCTGGGCAAAAATCTGACTTTACATCATATTGACGAGAAAGCCGATGAGATCATTTATTTGTTTTTAAGCAAAATCCCTGCAATGAGAAGCAGTATTGAGCTTGATATCCAGGCTGCCTTTGACGGTGATCCGGCA
>JAGFXV010000008.1 GCA_017861475.1 Bacillota bacterium
CTTCGCCCAGGACCGGATTGTCATTGATCATTTTGATCATGCTGATGCCGGAGGGACCTCGCAATACGCCCACATCGATACTGATGTTCTCGACTTTGGTTTGAGGAGCGGGTTGCTTTTCCGGTTGGCTGCGCGCACAGCCTCCCGCGGCGACAAGCAGAACAAAGGTCAAAAGCCCGGCAAGGAAACGTTTTTTCAATGGTAAGACCCCTTCCCTGATGTTTTCAATATTGGATATATTCTATGACAGAAAACGATACTTAACAAGCAGTAACACGCAATGGTTCGTGAATCGTTAACATGGTTTGACGTTGCGGATATGGTATTGATATGATAGTAACAAGATAAAAATATAAGCAGTGAGGAAACTTAAATGGAAAACGACAGGAAGATTGCGGTATTGATTGACGCTGACAATGTATCAGAGAAATATATCAAATTTATTTTCGATGAAATCTCCAACCACGGGACACCGACCTACAAGAGGATCTACGGAGATTGGACCAAGCCGCAGCTGGCTTCATGGAAAACGGTGCTGCTGAACTACTCGATTACCCCGATCCAACAGTACAGCTATACCACCGGAAAAAATTCCACCGACTCCGCATTGATCATCGATGCCATGGATATTCTTTATTCCGGTCATGTGGACGGTTTTTGCATTGTTTCCAGCGACAGTGATTTCACCAAACTGGCTGCCCGGCTCCGGGAAGCTGGCATGTATGTGGTCGGGATGGGGGAGAAGAAAACACCCATGCCTTTCATTTCCGCCTGTGAATTGTTTAAATATCTGGAAGTTCTGGCTCCTTTGCCGGCCGATTCCGGTCAGACCGGCGGCATTGTGAAAACCGACAAGACAGATACGCCCAAAGAAAGTATGGCCAGTCTGGACGAATTGATCCAAGCCATAAAAGTTATCGTGACCGAGAGTTCCGATGAAGACGGATGGGCATTTTTAGGCGAGGTAGGGAAGAAGCTGAACAAACGTTATCCTGATTTTGACACCAGAAACTACGGGTATGCCAAGCTTACCCCCTTTATTTCTTCCCTGAAGCAGTTTGAGATCCAATCGCGCAAATCGAGCCGCCCCCACATCACCCATAAATACATCAGGAATAAGTAGAGTGACAGGGGGACGGGGTGTCAACAACCCCGTCCCCCTGTCACTCACCTGTAAATATTGGCATCCAACCCGCTGGCAGGTCCCAATCCCTGGCAGCGGGTTTTTTTAAGCATACCCCATTTTATGCAGGCCTGGCTGCGTATTCTATATAGCATGCCAAATAAAAGGGCAAAAGGGGAATTGTTGTGACGGAAAGAAATACCATCGTTTTTGCAGATGGACAAATAATCGAAAATTTGAAGGAACTAATCAATATTGCGACAGACAATCATATGAGGATCATCATAAACGAAGACAAGGCTGTATTGGTTAGAATTTCGTCCCGGGATGAAAATGACGGCGATCAAGAAAATGGCTGCCGATAGCCCTGTCACTCTCACCTTTGTTCGATTTCCTGAAGGGTCCGGCGAAGTTCCGACTCAAATTGCTTATGCAGCTGGGTAATTTCTGCGTTGTTTTTTTCACTCAGGGATTTCTGCAATTCTACGGCTGTGGTATGCAATTTTTTGGCGCCAATATTACC
This sequence comes from Bacillota bacterium, assembly GCA_017861475.1. Classification (GTDB taxonomy): domain Bacteria; phylum Bacillota; class Syntrophomonadia; order Syntrophomonadales; family Syntrophomonadaceae; genus Syntrophomonas_B. The sequence continues at coordinate 1,647 of JAGFXV010000008.1, forward strand.
GGAACTGCCTTTGATTTTATGAACGATCTGGACAGCTTCCTGGTAATCAGCTTTAAAAATATCTTCCTGCAGAAGCTGTGAAACAGACTCATTTTCTTTATAAAATTCCTTTAAGACCATTTCATATAAATCGTTTCTTCCACCCAGTAGTCTAAGTCCGGCTTCCACATCCAGGGCAGCTTCTTTATCCAGGGTAGCGGCAATTTGTTCTACACTTTCTTTAGCAATTGCGGGAGTATCTTGCTGTGATTTAATCACTCCGATAACGGTTGCTACGAATTTATCCGGGTCGAAGGGCTTGCTGACATAGTAATCGATGCCTACACTATGACATCGTTCTTCGATTCCGGTAATGGCGTCGGCGGTCATGGCTATGATAGGAATTTTATCGTTTTTATCCCGGATAAGGGCAGTTGCTTCGAAGCCATCCAACACGGGCATATGCAGATCCATCAGGATCGCATCCAGATCTTGCTGGTGGGCGAGGAAGAAATCAAAACCTTCCTGACCGTTTTCAGCAATAGAAGCTCTGAATCCTGCTTGTTCCAAAATGGTTTGGGCAATAAATTGATTGGTTTTATTATCCTCCACGATCAGCACATGATAGGGATAATCTACAGATAGTTTTTCAGAATCGGGAGCCAGTATGGACTTACCGTGAATATCCAGCATTTCAAAATTAAAGATTTCAACGATGGCGTTATAAAGAACGGAAGGCAGAACCGGCTTATTGATGGCAAAATCGATCTGCGCAGTTTCGACCGCTTCGTGCAGGTCTGCTCTGGTCAAAGGGATCATCATTATGCATTTGGGCATTTCCTCAGGAGGTGACCAGGCCTGTTTCCAGAAGTTAAAGAATTCAATTCCGCCTTTATCCGGGGTTTCAAAGTCGATGATAAACAGATTGTACGGCTGCTTGTTTTCTGTGCTCGTCAGCTCGATCATTCTCATCGCTTCCGCTTCAGAAGCAGCGAAGTCGGCGGCAATAGAAAAAGACCGCAAATATTTTCTCAGTAATTCAGAACCAAAAGTGCTTTTTTCAATAACCAAAGCATGCAGGTTTTGAAAATAAACGGATTTGATTTGACTGTTTTCTTCTATGAACTGAGCTAATTGTGCTTCCAGGGTAAGCTGAATAGTGAAGATGGAGCCTTGTCCCGGAGTACTATCAACTTTGATATCACCGCCCATTAAATCCAGCAGATTTTTGGCAATGGACAATCCCAACCCGGTCCCGCCAAAACGTCTGTTGATGCTGGATTCTCCCTGGTCAAACGGCTTGAATATCTGCTTGACCTGATCTTCTGACATGCCAATACCGGTATCTTTGATCACAAACTGCAGCGTACACATATTCTGCTCTTTGTTGGCAAGATGGACGGATAATGTAACCATTCCCTGCTGGGTAAACTTGACTGCATTGTTGACAATGTTTAATAAAACCTGTCCGATCCTGGTGGGATCACCAATGTATATTTCCGGCATGTCAGGGTCTTTCTCCAGAGAAAAATCAATGCCCTGTTCTTCAATTTTAAAAGAGACGATGTTGATCATTTCTCCCAGAAGTTTGTCCAGGTTAAAAGAAATATGTTCTATTTCTATTTTTCCTGCTTCAATTTTGGAAAAATCCAGAATGTCATTGATGATGGCCAGCATGTTGTTTGATGCTTCGGTTATTTTATCCAGATAATTTTTTTGGGTCACATTTATATCGGTCTTTTTCAGCAGATAAGCCATCCCTATTATAGCGTTCAAAGGGGTTCTGATCTCATGTGACATTCTGGCCAGGAATAATGATTTAACCTGATTGGCGGATTCCGCTTCGTCTTTGGCAATTTTCAATTCGTCCTGGATCGCTTTCCTTTTAACGATTTCCTTGTGCAGGCGTAAAATCCAGAAAAAAGAAACCATCAATGCAAAGGCAATGACTGAACCGACCATGCCGGCGATTTTTATCAGCCTGCTATAATCGGTATTATCATCAACACCGATCCACTTATCTGTTATTGCTAATTTTTCTTCTTCGGTAATGTTTGACAAAGCCTTGTTTAATATACTCACTAATATCGGCCAATCGGTCCGTACCGCGAAACACAAAGATTTCTCCTCTTCATCTTTCATCTTTATATATTTTAAATCAGTAAAGCCATAGGATTTGATCAAATAGTTGGAAGTGGCCAGGTTGCCAATAAAAGCGGTTTCTTCTCCGGAGGCAACCGCACGCAGGGCGTCTTCAACATTGGTATACAGATGCAGTTTAATTTCCGGATAGCCAAGCAGGAAACTATGATGGGAACTGTCTTTTTGCACCGCTACCGATTTGTTTTTTAGATCATCCAGGGAATTGATCGAAGAGTTGTCTTCCTTGACATAGATGACACGCTGAAAGGTGTAATAGGGTTGGGAAAATATAAAATATCTTTCCCGTTCACTGGTCCGGGCAACACAGGGCAATGCATCCAGCTCTCTTGTTACTGCTTTCTCATAGGCTTCCGGCCAGGTCAGATCGGGGGCGACTGTCATTTTTAAGCCGGTCTGTTCACTGATAAGTTTGATATAATCTGCTGCAATTCCTTTGTAAACCCCATCGGAATCAATAAATTCGTAGGGAATGAATTTGGGATCAACCCCCAGACGGATTTCGGGATGAGCGGCAATGAATTCCTTTTCTTCCGGGGTCAGTTCAAGACTTTGGGAGGATGCCAACGAAATGACCGGGGAAATTAAAATCATCAGAATTGCAATCGTCAAAATCCTGATCAATTTCATGTCTTACGCCCCTTCCCAATTTAGATTGGTTTGAAGGTACTGCTGATTACTTTGATGATCTTTTCGATTTCCAGAAAAGCATCCACGATATTGGGATCAAATGATTTGCCTTTTTCCTCCTGCAGGAATTGCAAAGCTGCTTCATGTTTATATGGGGGTTTGTATACTCTTCGGCTGATAATGGCGTCATATACATCAATAACTGCCATTAATCGCCCGGGAAAAGGAATATCGCTGCCTTTCAACTGATTGGGATAGCCGCTGCCGTCATACTTCTCATGATGGGCACCGGCAATTTCTATGGCGGTTTTTATGAACGGGACGGTCAGGTTGTCGTCATTTCCCAACTGCAAGGCTTCAACTCCGAAAGCAGAATGCTTTTTCATAATTTCAAACTCGTCACGGTCAAGCGGCCCCGGTTTTAATAAAATACAGTCAGGTATGCCTACTTTACCAATATCGTGCAGCGGCGCTGTATCAAAAAGTTCTTTGATATACGCTTCCGTGAGGATGTTTTCATACGCTGCTTTGGTACTCAAATGTTCGCACAGGGTTTTCATGATCCATTGGGTTCTTTTGGCATGATTGCTGGACTCAATATGTCGTTTTTCCAATAGAGTCACCAGCGCATGGATGGACACATCCCGGGTTATGGACAATTCTTTGGTTCTTTCCTGGACGGTTTTTTCCAGCATGGCATTATATTGTTGCAGTTGCTGGCGGGCGTTGCGCAGATGTGTATGGATCTCTATCCTTTTGCGCAGTGATTGAATATTGATCGGTTTGCGGATATAGTCCAAGGCTCCCATATCCAGACCTTTTATTTCATTTTCCAATTCATCATGGTTGGTGAGGATCAGGACAGCGATATTCTTGTAAACAGGATGTTTTTGCATGGCTTCCAATACTTCAAAGCCGTTCATACGCGGCATGTTTATATCCAGGATCATAATGTCGATATCAGGGTATTCTTGCAGCTTTTCCATGGCCTCCAATCCGTCATGGGCAGTCAATAAATTATAGTCGTCCAGAATACTTTTGATCAGGGCTACATCCACATTGGAATCATCTACGACCATGATTTTGGTATGCAACATTTTGCTACACTCCTTTACACATTACATCTACGGGGTTGTTAATGCTTCATTGCCTTTTGTTTCAATCATTGTCAGGAAGTCATCAATACTGATTTCCGACTTCATTACTTGATGCAGTCCGGGGGCATAGTATTTATCCTTTACAGTTTGCCATTTTGGTACCGGTACATCGACGCTGGGACGTTTGAAACCCTGTAAAAAGGGAATATATTGCGGGTATTTTTTGAAAACCAGACTATCTGCCAGATCCTTGCGGACCGGAACTCTGAATGGATAATAGGCATCATGTTCAGGACTATATTCCCCGTCCATGATTTTTTCCTGAGCGGGTTTGGAAATAAGAAAACGGATAAAATCCATGGCTGCATCTTTATCATCGTCACTCATGTTTTTGGGCAGGGATAACATCATGGGGCCTACTTCAGAATACAAACCGATATCTTCCGGAGCGATAACGCCCACTTCAAAGGGATTACCATTCTGGGCAATATCAGATACACCCCAGGGACCCTGAAACTCGAAGGCGACCTGCTGCTTTCTGAAACATTCCATCACTTCTGTCCCGGAATGATCGACCCATCCGGCTTGCGCGTGTGCTCCCAAAACGTTTTTATAAAAATTCAGCGCCTGCTTTGATTTTTCGTTATTGACGGTTACTCTGGTACCGGACTCGTCAATCAAACTGGAACCAAATCCGTAAATAAACTGGTTGACCATCCAGGAAACATCATTATGATCGGCACCCACCAATCCTACTCCGCGAGCGTCGGTTTTGGCTTCGACCTGTTTCATAGCCTCGACCCATGAATCAAGATTTTTAACGGAATTGGCATCGACACCCGCCTGGGTCAGTAGATCCTGGTTATAAATCAGGCAGATCGAATGTCCCAGCCAGGGAATGCCATAGGTTGAACCATTGACTTGGCCAAGTTTGAATAATTGCGGATAAAAAATGCTGCTCTCTTTCGCAAAGGGATCTGACAAATCTGCCAGATATCCTAGTCCTCCAAAATACTGTACATAACGATAGGGCAGCATATAAATTATTTTTGACTGGTCTTCTTGCATCAGTTTCTCAATCGCTGCAAGATCTTCATCGCCGCTGAGCAGACTGATTTTACATGATTTTTTGTTTTGGGCATTATATAAATCAATAATTTTTTGAATCGCTTCGCCGCGTCCGGAATATGACTTCCAGGTAATTCTGAAATCGATGGTTTTTTCAGGGGGATGGTTGGTGCTGGTGGTTTTATCATTTGTGCAGGCAACATTAGAAAAAGGAAATATCAGCACAAGGATGATTACACATAGCTGCTTAAGACACTTATTTTTCACTCATGTCTCATCCCTTCCAAAATATAACTTATATTACGCATAAATGGTAAATTTTGTGCAGAAACGATATATTCTTTCATAATATTCTAACATATATAAATTATGGACTGAACAAAATATTGGAAATATATTTACTTGTCTTTCAAATCTAAAATATAGTAAAAACATGATGCTCTTCATCATTCCTTCATAAAAAACCTGCATAATTATACCTATAGAAACCAATCGCTCCCATTCAATTCAAAGTTAAACCATTTTTAATACAGATTCGTCTAAGGAGTATTAATTAATTTATTTAAGGGAGGTCATCTTTTGAAAGACATATGGGCAAAAATCACTGCCAAAACAGGCAAAAAATATTTATTTATCCTGGCGGCGGCAATCGTTTTATTGGCTGTACTGGGATACACAATCGCCAATAAAAACAACAATGCCCAGGAAGCCATGCAGCAAATGAAAACCATTACCGTCGCGAAGGGCAATATTGAAGATACCATCAGCGGTTCAGGTACTATTGAAGCAATCGACCGCAAGGAGATCGCCTCTGAATGTACCGGAACCATCAGCAAGCTCTATGTAACGGAAGGTCAGCAGGTTGAAAAAGGCGATCTGCTGATGACTTTTGACAACGACAGTTATGACACCCAGGTGCAGTCAGCCCGGCTAAATCTGCAACAAGCCCAGGCGGAGCTGACGAGTCTGCAGAAAGACAAAAATAATTTGAAAATCGTAGCGACTGCCTCGGGGATACTGGGAGACAGTTTGCCGGGAGTTGGAAACAATGTGGGCAAAGGCTCTTCTTTCACAACCATTACCGATCAGACCCATATGCAGGCAAGGGCATCCTTCAATTTAGGTACTGATCTCAGTATAAGCGTTGGACAGGAAGTAGAACTATTCGTGGCAGATTACCTGACCAGCATAAAAGGTACGGTTACCAGCGTGAGTGTTATTAATGGTTCCGGCGGTAATAAAATATGTGATGTTTTGATCACCGTCAGCAATCCGGGGAGACTTACTTCCGGAACCACTATCACTACGATTAAAGTAAATACCGGCAGCCGAACATTGTCGGCGATTGCCGGTACTACCCTGGAATGGCCATCTGCTGCCAATGTACAGGTGAAAACGGCCGGAACGGTTTCCAAGCTTTACGTAACTCCCAAACAATGGGTGGATAAAGGGCAGACACTGGCAGAACTGGAGAGCAGCGATCTGGACGAACAGATTAATGATCAAAAAATAGCTATTAAACAAAAACAATTGAGTCTTGAACAGCAAAACAAGGAACTGGAAAAACGGACGCTGTATGCGCCAATATCAGGGACGGTTATTGCGGTAAACGTGACAGAAGGAGAAGAAGTTACCGACAATCAATCCAATCTGGTAACCATTTCATGTCTGAATACTTTGCAGGTAACCATTCCCGTCGACGAACTGGATATCCTGAAAGTGAAAACGGGACAGTCGGCCAGGATCACCAGCGATGCCATTGAAGGCAAAATATTTACCGCCAAAGTATCCGAAATAGCCGGCGAAGGTACAGTTACTTCCGGCGTCTCGACATTTGATGTCCTGCTGTTGCTGGATGATCCCGGTGAATTAAAAGCAGGTATGAACGTAAATGCAGAAATATTGATCACCTCCAAAAGCAACGTACTATTGCTTCCTATCGAGGCCATTACCGACCGGGGCGATAAAAAAATGGTCAAGCTGCAGAGCAGCAACGGAGAGGGAAAACTGACTGAAGTAAAGGTGGGTCTGTCCACTTCAACCATGGCTGAAATCACTTCGGGTCTGCAGGAAGGTGATACAGTTGTTTATAATGCCCTGCAAGCCACCGCCAAAACTTCCACTTCAACTGATCAGCAACAACAGAAGCAGGGCGGCATGATGGGAGGCTCTGGTGATAGATCCGGCGGACCGCCACCCGGTGCGGGAGGATTTTAAACAATGATCAGGCTTGAAAATATCGTTAAGACCTACCAGATGGGGGAAGAAGAAGTTCGTGCGTTGCAGGGGGTATCCTTGCACGTACCTCCTGGGGATATGATTGCTGTTATTGGCCCCAGTGGATCAGGCAAATCCACATTAATGAACATGATCGGCTGTCTGGATGTCCCGGATTCAGGACAATATTTTCTTGACGGCATTGCAGTCGATCGTCTTGATGAAGATGAACTGGCCAATATCCGCAATCGTAAAATAGGGTTTATTTTTCAGCAGTTTAATCTGTTGTCCAAGCTGAATGCTTTTGAGAACGTTGAACTCCCGCTTATATACCGAGGCATGTCACCTAAGGAGCGGCGGGAGAAAGCGGAAGCCGCACTGGTCAGAGTGGGACTGGGTGATCGCATGAAGCACAAACCCACGCAATTATCCGGTGGACAACAGCAACGTGTGGCTGTTGCCCGGGCTTTGGCTGGAGATCCACCGATCATTTTGGCGGATGAGCCGACCGGTGCGCTGGACAGCAAATCCGGGGATGTATTTATGGAAACGCTGCGTGAACTGAATGAAACCGGCATAACCATCGTACTGATCACCCATGATATGAATATTGCCAGACAGGCGCGTCATTACGTCAGTATCCGTGACGGTATGATCGTTGAGCAGGGGGTGAATTGATTGGATCTTAAAATGCTGCTCAAGATTTCTATTAACAGTATCCTGGCCAATAAATTACGCTCTTTTCTAACCATGCTGGGTGTTATCATTGGTGTATGTGCCGTCATTGTCCTGGTCTCGATCGGACAGGGAACAACTGCTTCCATAACCGAATCGATCGAATCTATGGGCTCCAATCTTATTACTGTCCGAATCATGGGACGCGGTACGACTACTACCTTGACTTATGATGAGGCCAAAGCTTTTGCCAAACTGGACGGGATAGCGGCATGTGCTCCGGTTGCTTCCGGCAGTGTGACGATCAAATATGGAACCAATGAAATGGAAAGTGTCTCCCTGCTGGGCGTGGATAGTGATTACAAAACCGTAAAAAATCGTACCATCCAGGGAGGACGGGACATTTTAAGCCTGGACGTGGATAAACGGCAGAAATCAGCCGTACTGGGAGTGGATGTCGTCAATGAGTTGTTCTCTGAAGGGACCAATCCGGTTGGAAAAACCGTCCAGATAAACGGTACTGATTTTACCGTGATCGGTGAGTTGGATGAAAGCGGCAGTTCAATGGGAAACAACAATGATGAGGTCATCCTTATCCCCATCAGCACCGCCCAGCGTTTTCTCAGCAGCAGCGGTATTTCAATGGTTTATGCGTCAGCGAAAAGTGCTGAAGTATCCTCCCAGGCGGTCGCGGCCATTGAAAATAAGCTTTATGAGAAATTTAAAGAAGACGAAGATGCCTATCGCGTTTCCAGTCAGGATGATATGCTGGAAACCGTCAGTGACATTTCACAGACCATGAGTCTTATGTTGGGCGGTATTGCCGGTATTTCACTACTGGTCGGCGGAATCGGGATCATGAACATCATGCTGGTATCAGTTACTGAAAGGACCAGGGAAATCGGTATACGCAAGGCCATCGGTGCCAGACGCAGGGATATTTTGACCCAGTTTATCATCGAAGCGGCAGTGGTCAGCGGGATGGGGGGCATTATCGGCGTCATTGTAGGATGGGGAGGATGCTTCTTGGTGACAAAGTTGGCCGGCGTTAATACATCAGTTTCGCCGCCGATCATTTTGATAGCTTTTATTTTCTCTCTGGCCATCGGTATCATCTTCGGTTATCTGCCAGCCAGAAAGGCAGCCGGCCTAAAACCGGTAGATGCATTGAGATTTGAATAAGAGTGACAGAGAGTGACAAGGAGTGACAAGGGGACGGGGTTGTTGACAACTTCTTTGAAATTAAGTGAAGTTGTCAACAACCCCGTCCCCCTGTCACTCTGTTATTTTAGTTCATCCACTATTTTCTGCAGTTCGTTGATTACTTTATTTTTTTCAGATCGCTTTTCATTATATAAAATGGATAGATAATCCCAGAAGGCAGCGTTCAGGTTGCCTTCATTAATGGCAAAAACAGTAAGAGGCGGGACTGTTTTTATAACAATTGCCCCCAGGTCTTCCTTGACATAAAGGCGATATTCGGAATTCCGGTTTTCCTTGTTGATGGCAAACTGATAGTTATCATAGCGATGCAAAAGCTGAATGATATTTTCCAAATGCAGTCTGAATTCATCAGGCCGATAAAATATTTTCGGTGTTTCCTGTAATCCGGCAAATCCTACTTCCACCTTGCCAGCTTTTATATCTTCCATAGCAGGCAGTTGCACGACTTCAAAAAAACGATCATGCATGAGATGATTTTCGAAATTAGCTTTTCGGTGATCAAAATACTCCATGATTTCTTTTTTTACAGGTTCGTCGGTCCTGCTGATCATTGCTCTGGCAACTGTTTCAGGCATGGTTGCCACAGAGAGATAGCCTGATTTGATGATTGCATCAGAGGATTCTTTTTCAAATTCATTGATGGTAGCCAGATACTCCAGCCTCTCGTGAGGAGTGAAAATACGCATTAGCGGCTTGCATAAATTCAAATAACAATTGTATTCTTCGGCCAGCGCATCGACTGCTCTTGCATCTTTGAGCAATAGATTGACCGCTTTGTTTTTTATATTTTCAATGGAAGTGGAGGTTACGGCAGCGATTCCGGGAGCAATAAACAAGGTCCGCTGAAAAACACCGTCCCTTTTTCGTGGATAATAGTAAGGTTCAATGGCACCGGTCATATAAAGCGGCATCCATTTTGCCAGACCCTCCAGCATTTCATCAAGATTACGGTTGATGGTGTGGATCATTTTGATCCGATGGCCTTGCATGACAATGCTGGACATTAAATTGGCCCAGCTGGCCAGAAAAGATAAATCTTCGGTCAACCAATCGATCGATTCATCACTATACAGCAGCAGGGTGACTTTCTGCCGCGACTCCAAAACCATTGTCAAAAAAGCCAGGACCGCATCTCGCTTGCCTTGATTGCCGTAAAACAATGAAACATCAGCCCGCATCACATCAGGCTCTGAAAAGAGGAGACGTTCCTCGCAGGCAGACTTTTTGAATTGTATTTTGGCCATGCCATCTAAAAATCCACTAATGGCATCCATTTCTTTGTCACCTGAATCCAACAGCCAATGATAGATGATCTCAGCGACCGTATCAGGATCTTGCAGCAACGCAGCCGGTTGTTTCATGGCTTCCAGCAGGGCTTTTTTTTGATAATCCTCGTTACACTGACGGGCAAAACAGGTTGCCATGGTTTTTATGTAGGCAGCATCTTTGACCAGCTTGCGCTCGCCGCGACGCAGTCTGCTGATGTGTGAAGCATCCAGAAAGGTTGACTGAGCCAGCGAAATGTTGCTGGTTCTGGTAATATTCATCAGGAAATCAAGCTTTTCATGAAACTCCAATTCTCTTACCCCCAAAGAGTATTACGTCTGCTTACTAATATTCAAACATTCTGTCACGAATCATGTCAACCTATTTGTCAATGACAAATTGAAGGAAGATAATAATTCTTCCTCGCTTTCCAGTATATTTAAAGTGAGGTGGTATGTGTGCAGTATTGGCTAAAAATGAAAACCGGTTTTTTTGAAACCACGCGTTATTGTCTTTCCGCATTTACGGGCGGTATCGAGCTTTTTCCGGCTGAGGATAAAACCAAAGCCAGGATACAAGTCCCGGAAGATGATTTGATTGTTATCACCCTGATAAGGGAAAAAAACGCTGAAATCGAAATAAAAACCCGCCATCAGATTTTCACCGGCATCTTTACAGAAGATATAGATTTACGGGATGTACACCATGATCTCAGAAAGCATATCAGCACGGATGTTATTTATGTGGAGATGTAAAAATAATTTTCACCGTTTAAGCCTACCAGAAAACCCAAGTTTCATCACAAAAAGAATTCTGTTTGTCAATGTTTTCCCATAATTGAACATATAATTATACATATTTTTGGGGGGAGAGGGATCAGTATGAGAGGCAGGAAATATTCCAACGGGGTTTGTTACAAACACAAAGGCAGTTTTAAGTTGAAAAGGTTTGTTGCCTTGCTTTTGACGCTATTGATGATATTTACTTCACTGCCTCCTATGTCGGTTTATGCCCAAATTGAAGCGGCAGATACGGCAGCATCAGATGTTTCTGACCAGACATTGTGGACTTCATCAGATCCGTTGCTGACTCCGGCAGAATCCCCCTCTGCTGAGACATCTGCGCCAGTTGATGCTTCATCCCCGGATGTGACCATAACCCAGGATACACCATCAGCCACCGAATCTACACCTGCACCGGCGGAAACAACATCGCCTGAAGAAAACACAACTGCTGCGGGCGAAACACCTGTCACCGATGAAACTGTAACCGCGGATGCGACAACCCCTGCGGAAGAAACAGCCACAACGGGTGAAACAACAGCCCCTACAGAAGATTCATCAACAGAAGAACCCACTACCCCCGCAGAATCAACCAACCCTGAAGATACAGCTGCTCCAGGTGAAACAGCAACCACAGAAGAACCTGTTGTTCCGGAAGAGACAACCACCCCCGAAACAGCAGCGCTTGAGGAAGTTGTCCCAGCCCCGGAAGTGAATCCATTAATGACCCCCATGATGGAGCCGCTGGCGGTAACGCCGGATGCGGCGGAGAACATTATACTCGGAACACCTTACAATATCATGCCCTTTTTTGCAAACAGCACCCAGTATTATAAATTCACTACTAATGCTGCTGGAACTTATACAATAACCTACACTGTTTCACCACCCGGCGGCCCTGTTCTGACCATGCATCTGGGAACGGTGTCCGAAGGAAACTTCACCAGCCTTGCGCAAGATACTGCCGGAACGATCTCATTACCACTTGAAGCTGGCGTTACTTATTATTTACAATTGATAAATACCGGCATGATGGGACCAGTAAACCTGATAGTAAATGAACAGACCCTGCCCAACAGCATCACCAATCCAGATACTTTATCATTGGGAGAAAATTATCAGGTCGCTCCGTTTCCGGCTGCTTCCCCCCGTTATTACAAGTTTGATATAACGACTGCCGGGACGTATACAGCGACCTATTCAATTGCGACTCCGCCCGGCGGTCCGGTACTGGCAATGAGTCTGGGCTCTGTGTCTGGTGAGACCTTCAACAGCCTGGCCTCAGATACTGCCGGGACGATTGAATATACCTTTGCCACTGCCGGCACCTATTATCTTCAGGTGGTAAATTCCGGCACGCAAGGTATGGTGACGCTGCTGGTAAAGGAAAAGCTTCCTCCTCCGGCAGCTCCGACTGCCAGCATCGCTTCGGGACCAATAACCGCAGATCAATTGGTTGACGGCAAGTTAAACGTTACCTTTACTTCTGCTGCAGGCACTACTATTTATTATAAAGAATACAATTGGGAATACGATTCTTACAGTAATGAACTCAGTTATTCTATCGATTTTAGCCAAGGATCGTTGGCATCCTACGAGATATATGCCAAGGATCTGAATACTGCTGAAGAGAGCGAAAAGGTAACCTATTTCTATTATTGGACAACCGGCGAGCTGACCATGACATCTGATATTTATTCACAGAACATTTCCTTGTCCGCGAAAGAAGATTTGTTATATGTCATTCAGGCAGGATCTGCAGAACGGTATTCCATTGCCGGAAAAGTAACGCCGGTCAGCGGCAAAGACTATGCATCAATGGATGTACGGGTCGTTGATGCTTCTACAGGTGCGATTGTGTCTCTTCTGGATGAATGGGGTTATTCATTTTATATTTCTGAACAATCAGATACGGCAATTCCGGTTACCGATTTTATATCTGCTGCCGGTGGTGGAACATATTTGCTGTATCTTGACGGATACGGTAATGGTGCGAGTGTAGATCTGACCGTTTACCGCAATGCTCCGGTACCCCCCACCATATCAACTTCAGTTACTCCGACCAGGGAACAAGTGGGTCCGAATTTCTATCAAGACCTATACTATGAACCGGTGCCGGTAACCATCTCATCAGAAGATGCCGCATCCACTATCTACTATTCATTGATGTATTTTCAGGAAGGAAATAAAACCGATTTTGCAGTATATACTGCCCCCTTTACTTTATTGAAACCTGCCCTAGTCAGAAGTTATGTGCAAAAAAATGGCGTTTATTCTGTTGCGGCAACGAAAGAATTTAGCATCCAAACACCCGATGCTCCTGTAATCATGCCTGTAGATCCAGTACAAATGATCGGTACTGAAATAACCCTTGCCGGAACA
>JAGFXV010000105.1 GCA_017861475.1 Bacillota bacterium
TCTGAAGCATTTAGAAATGTAGCACCTTATGTGGGCGTTGTATTCCTGCTCATCGCGCTCTTCTTTGTATGGCGTACATTCTATGGCATGAGGATTCCTGCCGGGGATGACAAATAAATAATTAAAAATGAAACCTCCCCATTCGTATGGATGGGGAGGTTTTTAATATATTCACACTTTTTACCGGGACCTTTCTGCTTCTTCATACATAAAAACATTGTCTTTTTGTTTCAAAAAATGAGCGTTGATTTCTTTCCATAACCCCAATGTTCCCATCAACACAAATACACCTCCGGCAAATTTATTGATCAGATGCGCGGATATATATTGTGCCAATTTGATCCCCACCGAAATCTCCACCAGTACACATAAACTTAAGGCCAAGGCACCGGCAAGAAATATGAGCCACCGTTTCGTGGGGCTGCGACTGGTTAAAAGCAAAACGGCAACCTGGGTTTTATCCCCTAACTCACAGAAAATGATCAGCAGATAGGTGGTTATAGTGGTTAAAAGTTTAATGCTCATGCATGTTTTCTCCTGATTCGCATTTGCTATTGTTTTAAACCGCCCATGATACCGGTCAGCAGGAGCAGACCCAGCAATATGAACAACAGCGAAGAAACAACTCTTATGGTAACAGGCTTTAAATAGCGGGCAATAATATGGGAACCGATGATTACCTCCAAAAATGAAGCAGTGATCAGAGCCAGAGCGGAACCCAAACCTACCCAGCAGATATACAGAGGATTTTCACTAGCCAGCAGCAAGGTGGTGAGTTGGGTTTTATCGCCCATCTCCGAGATTAGAATTACTCCCATGGTTGATAAAAAAAGCTTAAGGTCTTGCTTGCCTGAAAAAAGCCTCATAAAAGCTGAACATCCTCCATCCCGCACGATCCAGGAAATCTGCCCCGGCAAGGTTTGGATCCGTTTTACAACAGCGGGGTTATTTTGATCTCGATGTACTTATCGTATTCGAAAGGAGGAATTTTGGTGACACTTGTTATGCCAGCCTATAAGAGAGTATCTTTGTTAAGCATATGATGATGGTTGTGTAATATCTGCTCATAGATTTTTATGTATTCTGATGCCATACGAGCACGGCTGAATTTTTCTTCCACCCAGAAACGACAATCCGCACGATTGATCTGCATTATTTCTTCGGTTTTGGCTACGGCAGAAGTGATATCATCTGCCAGGTAACCGGTCACACCATCCAGGATTACTTCCGGCATGGAGCCTTTATTAAAGGCAATTACCGGGGTGCCGCAGGCCTGCGCTTCGATGACACTCAAACCGAAGGGCTCGGTAAAATTAATGGGATGCAGCAAAGCCAGAGCATTGCCCAGCAGTTCATTTCTATGTTTGGGCCCGACAGGTCCGACATAACGAATCTGTTCTTCATCAAGAAACGGAGCTACATATTTTTTGAAATAGTCCTGATCTTGAATGATGCCGGCAATAATCAAGGGCAACCGGCATTGTCGTGCAATTTCTATAGCCTCGGCAGTTCCTTTGTCATGATGGATGCGCCCGAAATAGAGCAAATAGTTGCCGGACTGGTTATGATAACTGAATTGATCCAGGTCCAAGCCATGGTAAATGTTGGAAATATAATGCAGCTCAGGATGACGGTCCGCATAACTGATCGATACATAATTGGCAGTGGAGTCATAGGTTTTATAAACCGGTATGATCTGAGGCGAAGAAAAGCCATGAATGGTTGTGAGCATAGGGGTTTTGATCAGACGGCTGTATGAAAGCGGCAAAAAGTCATAGTGATTGTGAATGAGGTCAAATTTATCGGCTTGTTCACAAAGATGAGCAATATGTAAGCATTCCCAGACTTTCGGATCCAGACTTCGGTCTTCTTCGTAAGCATGGGGACAGATCCATTCCAGATTGGCAACAGATGAATCACCAGTGGCAAATACACTGACTTCTATACCTTCCCGACTCAAACCTTCTGCCAGCAGGGATACGATGCTTTCCCAGGGGCCGTAATGCAAAGGTGGGGTCCGCCAGGCAATGGGGGATAGGAGTGCTATTTTCACGACGATATACTTCCTTTCGCAAAATGAAATCAGGTTTATGTTAAATGAAACATTTATTTATTTGCTGATCCAGTGCTTGTAGGAATAATAAAGCCGGGCCAGGTTTTTCCGGGTGTGGTCATAAAATGATTCCGGCTTGCAAACGTTTAACCAGTCAGGCAGAGGATTGATATCGATTACGCTTAAATCGCGACTCGGATACCCGTTCCATTCCAGCGAACTGGGCCTATGTTTTAATTTTCCGCAAAACCATATTTATATACTTTTATGAGGCAATAGCTGTTCGCTTTTAATTTAGATTGTATTTTTTGAGTTAGACAGTATATGTTCAAACTATGAATGCATCAAACACGGGATAGCAATGAATTATTATTATAGTAAAATATCTAAAATGCAGGTAAAATGAATATGGTTTTTGCGTAAACTGCCGAGCAGGAGTTGCGCAGGTAAAGATAAAATATGCTATAATAACAACCGTTGCATTTACAAAGAAAAATCAGGATCAAACTCGTACAAAGAATATATGATTGGCAAGCTTGGGCTTGCGTAAATGATATCAGTGCGTCTTCATAGTCACAAAGGAGGAAAATATTTGTATACCGATACATTTGTAAACATGGGATTAAAGCCTCGCTTGCTGCAGATGATTGAAAGCAAAGGCTTTGAAATACCTACCCCCATTCAAATCAAAGCTATTCCACCGGCATTGGCGGGTCATGATGTAATGGGGCAGGCCCAGACCGGTACAGGAAAAACGGCAGCATTTGGCATTCCTATGTTGAACAGGATGACCCCCGGCCGGGGGCTGCAGGGATTGGTTGTCTGTCCGACCCGTGAACTGGCGGTACAGGTGACCGAAGAGATTAATTCATTGGGCAGAGGCATGAACCTGCATTCCATAGCTGTCTACGGAGGGCAATCCATCGAGCTGCAGATCAGAGCGCTGAACCGCAAACCGGAATTGGTGGTCGGCACCCCGGGCAGATTGATGGATCACATGCAGCGTGGCAATCTCAGTTTGTCAAAAATATCCTTTTTGGTTCTGGACGAGGCTGATGAAATGCTGGATATGGGATTTTTGCCGGATATAGAAAAAATAATGGAATATTGTCCGGAAGAGCGGCAGACGTTTCTTTTTTCCGCCACGCTGGATGAAAATATTCGCAAATTGGGCAGCCAATTTATGCATGATCCGGATATTATCCTGATCAAATCACCAGAATTGACCGTACCGCTGACTCAGCAATATTTTTTGGAAGTAAGTCCGCGTTACAAGATAGAAATCTTCTGTCGACTGATGGATGTTGATCAACCAACAGTCAGTCTGGTCTTCTGTCGTACCAAAAAGGGAGCAGATGCGCTGGCCCACGCTTTGATTGACAGAGGTTATGATGCAGATGCTTTACACGGTGACATGACCCAGCGGGAAAGAGACAATGTCATGGAACGTTTTCGCAAAGGAAATGTCTCCATATTGGTAGCGACTGATCTGGCTGCCCGGGGCTTGGACATCGAAATGGTGAGCCATGTGTTTAATTTTGATATTCCTGAAGATCCGGACAGTTATGTGCATCGTATCGGCCGTACCGGTCGTGCCGGCCGTGATGGAATTGCCATAACCTTTGTTGAACCTCGCCAAATAAGACAACTAAGGCTCATTGAACAGCATATCGGTAAAAAAATTATGCGCCGCAGTCTGCCCTCATTGAAGGACGCCATGGAGAGCAGACAGGAAAGCCTGAACAGGCGTTTACTGGAATCAGCCCGCGAGGATTTAGATATTTATCTGCAAATGGCCGGCCGGCTTTTGGCGGAAAATGATGCCCAAACTTTACTGGCAGCTGCATTAAAGATAATCTCTGCAGGTGAACCTGACATGGAATTGGCGGAGATAGAGGCAACCAATTATGATACTGCGCATGTTGAACTGCCGCTGGGTCGTGCGCAGGGAATGAATCCCCGCCGTTTGGCGGAGTATCTAAGTGCCAATACTTCCCTGACCCCAAGGCAGGTGGGTGATATTGAGATTCACAGTAATACCAGTTACGTTGAAGTGCCCATGCACAAAGTCGATGAGGTCTATGAAGCTATCAGCAATTTTGAACTGAGCCGTAAAAGTCATCGACCAAGAATTGGCTTGCCCCGTTCAAACCGAACCAAAAGAGCAAACTAATAACTCGGGAGCATTAAGCAACTCCCGAGTTATATAAATAGCAATATGGCTTATGTCCTGGGTTGCATCCCGAGACGTTGATTATCCAAGTTGTGATTTTACGGTTTGAATATCAGATTGGTCTGCCTGGGCGGCAGCTTTGTAAAAACCCTTTTGTTCAGCCATCTGATAAAGCTGATACTGGAACTGTTCGTCAGAATTTCTGATCTGCTGGATCGTCTGGCGCATTTGCTGATTGGAAGTTTCGCCTATCACATGGGCATAAGTGGCCAAACTGCTTTTTACCGAAGCCAATATATCATTAACCATCTCTTTGTCTTGCATCTGTTGTGGCATCAAATCATTCCCTCCTTACTTCAAAAATGTCATGAGCTTATTACGGGTATCCATGGCCGATTGTGCAGCTTGATCAAACATTTGCTTTATCTGGGCATCCTGGCTTTGAGAAGCATAAAAACGTAATTTCTTCTCGGCAGTGGCATGACCCCCGATCAAATGTCTAAGGTTTTGAAGTTCCATTTGGTTTACAGTCACGTTACTAACTCCTTTCTGTCTAA
The DNA here is from genome assembly GCA_017861475.1 of Bacillota bacterium. Lineage (GTDB taxonomy): Bacteria > Bacillota > Syntrophomonadia > Syntrophomonadales > Syntrophomonadaceae > Syntrophomonas_B. The sequence continues at coordinate 4,784 of JAGFXV010000105.1, forward strand.
GATGATTTTCCTCTTTTAGGTTGGCCCAATTTAAAAATATTATGCTTGTAAAAAAGAGCAAAAAGACCATGTTTAAAACAAAGAATGTTATTTGTTTTGAGCAGATTCTTATTTTACCAACTGATACCAATTTCAAAGTAATTCACTTATTTTATCAATACTGCTGTATAATTATTGATGTAAATTTATTAATGGAATTGGAGTGATATTAGTGAAAAGGATTCTAAGTTTACTGCTGGTCCTGTTGCTATCGGTCGGGGTATTGGCTGGATGCGGGGGAGGAACGGAAAAAGCTGCCCCTGAGGCTAATGCTACCGTATATAAAATTGCAACGGACACAACTTTTGCACCGTTTGAGTTTCAGAATGATGCCGGCAAATACGTAGGCATTGACATCGATATCCTGGCTGCGATCGCTGCGGATCAGGGCTTTAAGTATGAACTCAGCCCGCTCGGATTTAATGCTGCTGTGGCTGCATTGGAATCAAATCAGGCGGACGGAGTTATCGCCGGGATGAGCATTACGGCAGAACGGCAGAAGAAATATGATTTCTCTGCCCCATATTATGATTCCGGAGTTGTTATGGCAGTCAGCGCTTCCAATGATACCATCAAATCCTACAAGGATCTGGCAGGAAAGAAAGTAGCCGTTAAAACCGGGACCGAAGGCGCAACTTTTGCTGAATCGATCAAAGACGCCAACGGATTTGAACTGGTCTATTTCGATGAATCACCCATGATGTATGAAGATGTAAAAACCGGTAACACAGTGGCTTGTTTTGAAGATTATCCGGTCATGGGTTATGGCATCTCTCAGGGCAACGGTCTGAAGATGGTCACGGATATGGAAAAAGGATCTTCTTACGGATTTGCAGTGCTAAAGGGTAAAAATACTGAACTCTTGAAGATGTTTGATGCAGGTTTGAAAAATATCAAAGCCAACGGAAAATATCAGGAAATCATAGATAAATATATTTCTGCTAAATAACGAGGAGTAAAAATGGAATTAGGAAGAGTCTTCGTCGAAGTAAATCCGCTGTTGCTTAATGGTCTTTGGATTACAGTAGAAGTGACGTTACTGTCACTTCTGCTGGCGTTTATACTGGGCTTGTGTTCCTGTTTCATGGGGTTGTCAGACAAAGCACCGTTG
>JAGFXV010000106.1 GCA_017861475.1 Bacillota bacterium
ATAGGGGGATTATCGTGAAAACGCAGGGTTTTAAAAAACTCACTTCCATCATTCTGGTTTTATTGCTCACCAGCACTTTGATCGGATGCAATCCAAGTGAAAAAAATGATGGCGGGAAGAAAAACAATGGGGATAATAAAACCGTACTGGCTGCAGAATTTGCGCCTTACAGCGAAGCTGCCGTAGATGAGCAGCCGTCATTAAAAGCCTACACCGTTGCTTCAGACCTCAGCAACCTTGAAAATCGGCAGCGGTTTGAATTCTCCCCTGCCGCGCAGCAGTTGTTGGTTAAAAACGGTTTTGTGATATTACCGCAGAATTACTCCGAATATTATCCGCTTTATGAAACCAATCGCTATGACAGCGTGGTGCCCAATCTGGTAACCACCGACTCCATGTTGCACAATTATCATCTGTATTTTGATTATCTGCTGAAAACCGTGGAAGAAGACAAGTTAATGCCGGAGCTTAAGCAATTGAGTCAGGGCATGCTGAAATCTTCCCAGGAGCAATACCAGGCTTTGCCCGACGGTGCATGGAAAACTGCCGCTGCCCGCAATCTGGCCTTTTTCTCCGTGGCCAGCCAGTTAATAAATCCTGGCGCAGCTATTCCGTCGGAGGTACGCAAAGAAGTACAGGCGGAATTGAATTTGATCAAAGCTCATAACACCACCGTCATCTCACCGGTAATGAGTATGGGAGCAGAAAAGGACGAACTTGAGTCCCTGAAAGAGGATTATACCCAATACATCCCGCGTGGCCATTATACCCGCAGTGAAACACTGACGACCTATTTTAAGACGATGATGTGGTACGGTCGTATGACTTTCCGGCTTAAAAATGACAGTGAAACACGTTCTGCCGTCTTAATGACCGTTGCGTTGAACCAAGATTCCAATCTCTCCGGTTGGAGCAACATCAACAGCGTCACCGAATTTTTCGTTGGCCGTAACGACGACCCCGGCTATAATGAATATGCAGTGCTGCTGAAAAAAGTTTACGGAAAAGAACCGACAATAAAGGATTTGACCGCCCAGCAGGATAAATGGAATGCCTTCATGAAGGCGGCGGTCAATCTAAAAGGTCCGTCCATCAATTCTATTCCCATCTATGACGCCACGATTCAGCCTGACCGGGAAAAAGAAGTCAAGGGGTTCCGCTTTATGGGACAGCGTTATACGCTGGATGCCGATATATTCCAGCGCCTGATTTACCGTGAGGTAGGAGAAAATCCCCAGGGAGAACGCAGACTGTTGCCCAAGGGATTGGATATTCCTGCGGTCATGGGTTCTGTAGAAGCCAAGACTATTTTAAAAGACCTGGGACAGGAACAATACCCAAATTACGCTGACAATATGAACAAAATGCAGAAATACGTATCATCCCTTACGGCTGATACCTGGCACCAAAACCTGTACTGGGGCTGGCTCAACACCCTGCAGCCGCTGCTGACCCCGGTTGCGGAAGGTTATCCTTCATTTATGCGCAATCAGGCCTGGACTCGCAAGAGCCTGAGTACGTATTTGGGTAGTTGGACCGAGCTAAAACACGATACGGTGCTATATGCCAAACAGGTTTACGCCGAGGCCGGTGGCGGCGGTGACGTCAAGGATGACGACCGTGGGTATGTTGAGCCCAATCCTAAGCTATACGCTCGTATGGCTGCCCTGACCTCTATGACTCGGGACGGACTGCAAAGCCGCGGTCTATTGAGCAAAAATGACACAGAAAATTTGAACCGCCTGCAGAAACTTTCCCTGGATCTGAAAACCATCTCCGAAAAGGAGCTCAAAGGGCAGTCCCTCAGCGACAGTGAATATGAACTAATTCGCGGCTATGGCGCACAGCTGGAACATTTCTGGCTTGAAACCCTCAAAGGCCAGGACAGTAAAAAAGGCTCCAACCAACTCCTGGTAGACAACCCGGGCATGTTGGTGTCCGATGTGGCTACCTCGCCTGACGGTACTGTTTTGGAGGAAGGTTCCGGTTTCATTCAAACCATATACGCGGTAGTGCCGGTGGATGGAAAGTTGCGTATCGCCCGCGGCGGTGTGTATTCCTATTATGAATTTCCCTGGCAGTCCAGTGATCGCTTAACAGATGACGCCTGGCGCACCATGCTGTATTATAATAAAGCCCCGGCGGCGCCTGACTGGACAACTGCCTTCATTTCTCCAACCGGCGAATGCAGGATCGTTATGCCCTGGGAAACAAATCAATGAAAACAGTTTTGAAACAAGTTTTCCTGATATTATTGGCGGCTGCTGTCCTGGGGGCGGCAGCCCTTTATATCTCCGACTCCGCTGCCCAAACCATCCGCAAGGATACCGACAGCAACGGTTATCAGGAAGAATACCGGCTTGTCGATAACCAGCTGCGGATTTATGAAAACAATCGCCTCATCTGGCAAAGTCCGGATGATTGGAATATACGGCAGATAAGCCTGGCGGATACTGACAACGACCACCGGACGGAGTTGATCATGGTTCTCTGGAAACATGGCAGCTATGGAGATATCAAGCCATTTTGGTTTAAAGGCAAGGATAACCAATATTCTTGTCACTTGTTTATGTATCGAATGCGAACCGGTAAATATAAAGCAATCTGGTGCTCCTCTGCGCTGGTGAATCCAATTATTAAAATGACGGTTGAAGACAGTGACAACAACGGTTCAAACGAGTTGCACGTACTGGAAGGTCCCCGCACCGGCTTTGCCTATTCCCTCCGCCAGCTTTTTCACCGGGAGGAAACCCGCTGGATCTGGAACGGTTGGGGTTTTGAACGCATGGATTGATATGATTTGGGGAAGCATTTCAGGATATAAAATCATTATTTATAATTTTCAAAAGCTCTTGGTAAATATTAATAAAGACTGAAACTATTTTTCTGCTACTACAATGATGCGTTGGCTGCTGTCACTGCAATATTCGTCCATTTTATAGCTGCCGTAAATATATATACCGCTGTATCCGGCCTGTTCCAGCAATCTTTTGTAATCGCTGTCAAGCAAGATTCTATTTACAATATCATATTGATTGCTCTCCGTGCGCTTCGGGGAATGGTACATTTCGATATAATATAGTTGATTCTTCAATAAAATGGTCGTTTGTGGTATTTATAATATAACATTTAAACTATTGTGGAAAAGAATAGATAAGATATTTTCATTGAAGACTATGGAAGTCAAATCCATATTAGCTTAAGGAAGGTATAATCATGAAGACAATTGATACAGTTATTTTTGATTTGGACGGCACACTGCTGAATACGCTTGGAGATATTGCAGACAGCGCTAATCATGCATTATCCTTGTTCGGATACCCCGCAAGATCAATTGATGAAATCAGAAGCTTTGTTGGCAACGGTCTGGGTCATTTAATGGAATTGTGCCTGCCGGGCGGAGAGAATAATCCTCATTATGACGAATGTATAGCCGATTTCCGCAGTCACTATTACAGTAACATGCAGAATAAAACCGCCCCGTACGATGGAATTATTGATCTGTTGAAACAATTGTCCCAGAATAATTTCAAAATGGCGGTAGTATCAAATAAGTTTGATCAGGCGGTAAAAAAACTTACCCATGATTATTTCGGTACTTACGTTAATGTAGCTATCGGAGATTCAAAAAACATTGCCAGGAAACCGGCCCCGGATACTGTTTTTAAAGCGCTGGAAGAATTGGGTTCCTCTGCAGATAAAGCTGTATATTTAGGGGATTCAGAAGTAGATATTGAAACAGCCAGAAACTCCGGGCTCACCAGTGTGGGGGCTGCCTGGGGATTTAAAGGCAGAATGTTTTTGGAAGCAAACGGTGCAGACTATATCATCGATCAGCCAAGAGAGTTATTGAAACTGATTGTTTTTTTGTGATATCCATCATTGCCAGGTACAACATTTTTAAGAGGCTGTCATCAGTTGGGAAAACGGACTTACTTTTTGTTACCTTGCGTAGCTGGCGGTTGAATCCTTCGATGGCATTGGTGGTATAGATCAGCTACCGAACTTCTTCAGGGTACTTGAAGTAGGTGGAGAGATTAGCCCAGTTGGTACGCCAGGAAACGGCTATTTTGGGATACTTGCTGCCCCATTTTTCTTCAAAGGCGTCAAGCTCTTACAGGGCGGTTTGTTCATCAATGGCAGCGTAAACTTTCTTCAGATCAGCCATTAGTGTTGCTTTTTAATCAGTTGGGGATCAAAGTCTCCTTTGCGGTCCCTGGGAACTGAGATGTCCATATCGCCAAAACTGGTTTTCATGGTTTTTTCGCTGTATCCGTTGCGACTATTATCAGTCTGTTTGTTGCGATAATCATACTTGCTGTAGCCCAGTTCCTCGTCCAGTTCAGCCTCCAAGCCGTTTTCAAGAACAGTACTGACCATTTCTTTAAACAGATCCTGTACCCCCGCAACATCATTGATCCCGACATCCTGCGACATTTCCAGCAGCTTTTTTCGTTGTTCTCTTCTTTCGGGGCTGATTTTTCTCTTTGCCAATATAAAAACCTCCCAACAGATGCTTTTATCTTACATCATCAGTTGGAAGGTTGACACAAAATCTGAAATGGTCTCGGATCAACACAATTCAAAAATTCCCGCTGCTCCCATTCCACCACCGATACACATTGAAATCATACCATATCTTACATCTCTTCTTTCCATTTCATTCATAATCTGAACCGTTAATTTCGTTCCGGTACATCCCAAAGGGTGCCCGAGTGCGATAGCACCGCCGTTTACATTAGTTATTTTTGGATTTAGGCCTAATTCTCTCATGCAATAGATAGATTGAGATGCAAAAGCTTCATTTAGCTCAATTAGACCGATATCTTTAAGCGTTAAGCCTGCTAGTTTTAGTGCTTTTGGAATAGCGAAAACGGGGCCGATACCCATAATTCCAGGTGGACAGCCTCCCACTGCAAAGCTGACATAACGCAGACGTGGTTTGATCCCCAGTTCTTTCGCCTTGTCTTCAGACATTACTACAACTGCAGCTGCACCATCGCTGGTTTGGGATGAATTTCCTGCAGTTACTACACCAAAGGGTGAAAAAGCTGGTTTTAATTTAGCCAACGATTCTTCAGTTACACCTTCTCTTGGTCCTTCATCAACTTTAAATATCTTTTCCTTAACAATCACTTTATGGTCTGGACCCATTACTGCTTCTTTCACTAAAATCGGAGTAATTTCACCTTCAAAAACGCCATTATTTATGGCTGCATTAGCTTTTTGATAACTGGCTGCTGCAAAAGCATCCTGTTCCTGTCTTGAGATGCTAAATTTTTTCGCAACATTTTCAGCTGTTAGCCCCATACCTAAATAGAGATCAGGCCACTGCTCGAGCACTTCCTGATTGGGAATAGGAACCTGTTTGGAAGCCACCATGCTCATGCTCTCTATCCCACCTGCAACGATAACATCTGAAGCCCCCAGCATAATGCGCTCGGCTGCCATGCTGATCGTTTGCAGACCAGAGGAACAAAAACGATTCACAGTCATACCACATGCACTATCCGGCAATCCGGCATACTGAGCAATGATTCGACCAACCTGCATACCCTGAACACCCTCAGGAAATGAGCATCCAATGATGACATCTTCAACCAGGCTCTTATCAAAGTTGGGTCCCAGTCTTTTGATTGCATCCTCTACAACTAATTTACCAAGATAATCGGGCCGAGTATCCTTTAACGTACCCCGCGGTGCCTTCCCTACAGCAGTACGAACTCCGGAAACAATAACTGCCTGTTTCAAATTACTCCCTCCCATCGCTCTTTAATTTCTTAGAGGTTTTCCAGTTTTAAGCAAATGTTCCATCCGAGCTTGGCTCTTTTCTGTTTTAAGTAAAT
>JAGFXV010000107.1 GCA_017861475.1 Bacillota bacterium
AAAGAAGGTGAAAAACGATGAAAATCATTGATAAATCCGTTTACCAGTTCTCAAAAGACAATATGCCATGTGCCAATGCTGAACCTGGAGAGATACTGCTATTTAAGACGATGGATTGTTTTTCGAACACCATTACCAAAGAAGAAGATCTGGTGTTGGATATGGACTATTCCGTGGCAAATCCTGCTGCTGGTCCGGTCTATATCAACGGTGCTGAACCGGGAGATGTTCTGGTCGTCGACATCCTTGACATCCAGGTGGCTGATCAGGGCGTGATTTGTACGTCACGGGGCTGCGGACCGCTTTGCGATGATATGGAGGATCGCACACGGGTTGTAAAAATCACCAATGGAGTGGCCGACTTCAAGGGAGTAAAATTCCATATCGACCCGATGATCGGAGTCATTGGTACTGCACCTGACGGCGAACCGATAGGAGACGGGTTCCCGGGAAATCATGGCGGAAACATGGACAGCAAAATAATCAAAAAAGGGGCCAGGGTTTATTTCCCGGTTAGAGTGCCGGGGGCACTTTTACAGATGGGAGATATCCATGCGACCATGGGCGATGCTGAGCTATGTGGAACCGGCATTGAAATCAAAGGTGAAATCATGGTGAAGACTTCGATCATCAAGAATTTCGAACTGAACTGGCCGGTAACCGAAACCGCTACTCATTGGTACGTAAATGCAAGTGACCACGAGTTTCCGGAAGCATCAAAACTTGCATCCAAAGAACTGCAGAGATTGATTTGCAATGCATATGGCTGGGACAAGACCGACGCTTATCTTTACATGTCGGTGCAGAGCGATATGGAAATCAATCAAGCATGCAAGCCCTGTCATGTCGAATTGGTAGTTCGATTCGGAACACCTAAACTTCCGCAATTCAAACCATTGATTGGTTAGTGCAAGGGCGCTGGCTGACATAAAACAAATTTAACAAAAGGAGCAGAACTTATGTCAGAAAAAAAGGTTGTCGCTGACAATAACGGTGGCATTGAAAAATTCGGCTACAAACAAGAATTAAAAAGAGCTCTTACACTAAAGGATATCGTACTTTACGGTATGCTTTTTATGGTAATCATTGCGCCACAGTCGATCTACGGTGAAATTCAGCTGGCCAGTGGCGGACTAACTCCCCTTGTATATCTGGTTGGTGCGATTGCCATCAGTTTTACAGCATTGTCATATATGCTCATGAGCAACAGATTTCCGATTGCCGGTTCTGTTTATGCTTATGTACAAAGAGGAATAAACCCTCATATCGGATTTATTGCCGGTTGGCTTATCCTTTTGGATTATGTATTTGTACCATCCTTGTTGTATGTTATGGTTGCAGGCTGGGGCGTTGCTTTGATACCTGCCATCCCGTGGTTTGTTTGGATCCTGATCTTTGTTATCTTCAATACCATTGTTAATGTCCGCGGTATGGAAATGACCAAAGGTGTTGACTGGGTCATGTTTTTTATTGAATCAGGAATTTTATTAGTGTTCGTTATCGTCGGTCTGAAATATGTTTTAGGCGGCGGCGGATACGGCTCCCTTTCAGTGGCCCCGTTCTATCAGCCTGGCAAGATCGACTTGAACTTTATCGCCGCAGCAACTTCGATTGCCTGTCTGTCCTTCCTGGGGTTTGACGGTATGAGCACCCTTGCCGAGGAAACAGTTAAACCGGAAAAAACTGTTGGTAAAGGCATCGTGATCGCACTTATTGGTATCACTGTCGTATTCCTTCTGCAAACCTATGTAGCGGCATTGATTCAGCCTGATTGGAAAAATATCGATCCAGCGACCGGCTTCTTTGATGCGGCGGCAGCAGCCGGCGGCGAAACATTGAGGATCATATTGCTGGTTATCAATATTCTGGCGGTTGGTGTTGCCAATATCATGGCTGCACAAACTGCCACGGCACGTATGCTTTACGGTATGGGCAGAGACGGTGTTATTCCCAAAATATTCGCCAAGATCCATCCGAAATATCAGACGCCTTATGTTGGAACGATCATCATTGGCTTGATTTCCTGTATTCTGCCTTTATTTATGAGTCTGTCACAGTTGGTAAGACTGGTAAACTTTGGCGCGTTATCATCCTTTATATTATTAAATGTTGCCGTGTTTGTTTTCTTCTTTATTAAAGAGAAACGCAGAACTACCTTTGGAGATATTTTGAAATATCTGATCTCCCCTATTTGCGGAGTGGCGATCCTGATGTTTGTATTCTCCGGCTTTGAATCTTTAACTTATATCATCGGTTTCTCATGGTTGGTCATTGGGATCATCATCGGTGCAGTTAAATCAAAGGGCTATAAGGAAGTACCCGAGGCTTTTAGAAAACTGGAAGTATAATTGAAGCGATCATAGTAATCCGGAAGGATCTGAAAGGAGCAATCAAACGATTGCTCCTTTTGTCTTATTCATTTAACGTTTTTGTTCAACAAAGAAGACTATTATTATCTTATTATCCCCACAAATCTGGACTTGCATTATAGAGTATCCTACAATTAAATTAAACTGCTGCAAATTACAGGTACAAAGGAGTGTGCTGTTTTGAAAATAGGATTTATCGGATCAGGGGTTATGGGAAAAAGTATGGCTTTGAATCTGATCAAGGCGGGATATCAACTGAATATTTATACCCGCACGAAAAGCAAAGCCGATGAATTGATAAAAGAAGGGGCCGCCTGGATGGACAGCGCCGGCCAGGTGGCCGCAGCGTCAGATGTGATCATCACCATCGTAGGTTATCCCAAAGACGTTGAAGAAGTTTATCTGGGGGAAAACGGGATCATTAAAAATGCGAAGGCGGGTTCGGTTGTGATCGATATGACCACCTCTTCCCCCTTGTTGGCGCAAAGAATTTATGAGCAGGCCCGGGCCAAAAATATATTCGCCCTCGATGCGCCGGTTTCGGGCGGAGATGTCGGAGCCAGAGAAGCCCGACTGTCCATCATGGTGGGCGGCGACGCAGAAGCATTTGAACGGGTGCAGCCGGTCTTTGCCGCCATGGGCAAAAACATCGTACTGCAAGGCGCAGCCGGAGCAGGCCAGCACACCAAGATGTGCAATCAGATCGCGATCGCTTCCAATATGATCGGGGTCTGTGAAGCCATGGCCTATGCGCAAAAAGCCGGACTTGATCCAAATACGGTCCTGCAAAGCATTGCCTCGGGAGCTGCCGGCAGTTGGTCCCTCAGCAACCTGGCGCCCAGAATGATCGCCGGTGATTTTGCGCCGGGATTTTATGTCAAACACTTTATCAAGGATATGACAATTGCCCTGGATACCGCCCAGGAAATGGGTTTGATGACGCCGGGTCTGGAATTGGCCAAAACGCTGTACGAAAAACTGGCTGCCGAGGGAGCAGAAGAAAACGGCACCCAGGTGCTGTATAAGTTATTTATTTGAGGTAATTATGAAAAACGGATATCTGTACATCATCCTGACCACGATCATATTCAGTACCATGGAAATCGCTTTAAAGATGGTATCGGGCGAGTTTAATCCGATCCAGCTCACCTTTACCAGATTTTTTATTGGCGGTTTGTTTTTAATCCCCTTCGCTGTACTTGCGCTGCGCAAGAAACATGCTACTATAACCAGCAGCGACTTATATCATTTTGCCTTTTTGGGATTCCTGGGCATTTTTATAAGTATGATATTGTATCAATTGGCAGTGCAAAATACCAAAGCTTCCGTAGTTGCGGTTTTATTTAGCTGCAATCCGGTTTTCGTCACCATCTTCGCCTACTTTTTATTGAAGGAAGCGATTCACAAAAACAATATACTTGCTTTAATTCTTGAAGTGATTGGTTCAATGATAATCATCAATCCCCTGCATGTAAAACTCAGCGTACTGGGCGTTACGCTGACCGTGGTATCTACTATCATCTTTGCTCTTTATGGGGTTTTCGGGAAAAGAAGAAGTGCGAAATACGGCGGTATCGTAGTTACCTGCTTCAGCTTTTTATTTGGATCTGCAGAAATGCTGGTTTTCATTGCCCTAAGCCATATTTCCCCGGTTGCTGCATGGCTCTCCTCCGCAGGACTCGGCATGTTTTCCAACATTCCCCTGATCAGCGGATATTCCTGGGCAGTGCTGCCGATCGTAACGTATATATGCATCGTCAACAGCGGCATTGGTTACGCCTGCTACTTTACCGCCATGGAGAAGACCTCGGCGCAAACTGCTTCCTTGGTATTTTTCTTTAAACCCATCCTGGCACCCATACTTGCCCTGATTTTACTGCATGAGGTTATTCCGTTTAATATGCTGCTTGGTATTTTATTTATACTGATCGGTTCACTCTCATCCATTTTGCCTGATTTGTTGGCGCAAAAAGCTGCTCATGCATAGGCATGGATCAAGGCCTTCACTTCATTGAGATCTTCCGCCAGAGAACATATTGCCCGGAGCGATGGTCGGCGGGATGCGGGCGTCAAGCCCTAATCCATATGAAAAAGACGGAATCGTGATCGAGTCCAAACCCATTTCCGTTGCTTTACCCCAAACAGCACCGAAAATCTTATCAGTTTTCCTGCTCTTTCCGTTCCTTACTTATCACTCCTAAAATTGGTTTTGACATGAAAATGGTATTTCCTTCCTGAAAAAGCAGATGGACGGTTATCATAGTTCTTGCCCCGGGCCATTAATGCTATAATAAAAAACATGGATTCATGAAATAAACGGCAAATACAGGGTGTTCGAATGGGGTGAAGGAGAAGATACTGATGGCAGATAATTATTCCGGGCCCATGCTGGCAGTGCAGAATCTTTCAAAAAACTACGGCCGGCATATGGCGATTGACCAATTGGATTTGTATCTAAATCGCGGAGAAGTGGTGGGACTGCTGGGGCCGAACGGAGCAGGAAAAAGCACGCTGATCAAATGTATTGTCGGGCTGCTGCGGCCGTCCAATGGAGAAATACGCATCAACGGGCACATTCGGGGCTCCCGGGAGGCAAGGCAAACGAGTGCTTACGTTCCGGAGATCCCTCAACTATACGACATGTTGTCGGTTTGGCAGCATCTTCAATTTATTGCCGGTGCTTACGAAGTCAAGCATTGGGAGGAGAACGCGGAAAAACTCTTGGAAATGTTTGAGATTTGGGACAAGAAAGATGAATTTAGCAAAAACCTATCCAAGGGGATGCGGCAGAAGCTCTCCCTTTGTTGTGGAGTACTTTCCAATGCACAGATGCTATTTCTGGATGAACCCATGGTCGGATTGGACCCGAAAGCGATCAAAACTTTGAAGGATCTGATTCATCAGTTGAAAGACGAGGGAAAAACATTATTCATCAGTACCCATTTGCTTGATCCGATCGAGACAGTCTGTGACCGGGTGATTGTGCTCAAAAAAGGAAAGATCATTGCCCAAGGCAGCCTGGAGGATTTGCGCCGTCAGTTGGGAGAAGAAAACGCCTCGCTGGAAGAGGTCTTCCTTGAGGTGACCGCCGATGTCTGATTATTTACTTATGTTCCGGTTTGACATTCTCAGGCTCGTCAATTATATCGTGGAAATCAGGCGAACGCCCAAAAAGCTGATCGGTTATCTTTTATTTATTGGCTGGCTTTGCCTGTTTATTGTTCCTCAATTTACGGGCAACAGAAAAAGCCCTCTGCACGTCAATGAGACAATCATTCACGTCATTTTTTGTTTATTCATCATCTCAATCTGTAGTTTGATATTTGTCACCCTGTTTTCTTCGCTTAAAAAATCCTATTATACGTTCAGCATGGGAGATGTAAATTTACTGTTCCCTTCCCCGCTTGAACCCCAGCGCATTTTATTCTGGAGCATGTTAAAAAAAATCCCGGCA
>JAGFXV010000108.1 GCA_017861475.1 Bacillota bacterium
CGCGATTATTAACAGAATTTTCAGGGTGGATGACATGGCAAAAATACCGGATCAACCTCAAGACATCTTTGTTCCTTTAACGCAGGATTATCTCCAGGCGTTCGGAAAAGATTTGGTTTCACTGATGCTTTACGGCAGCGCCGCCGGCGGCTCATATGTGAAAGGCAAATCGGATATTAATATCCTGGTGGTTCTGACCGAGGAAGGTATCAACCGTCTGGAAGATGGATTTACGCTGGTGAAAAACTGGAGAAAGCGCAACGTGGCCGTTCCGCTGGTGATGACCAAACAGTTTATCACCTCTTCACTGGATTCTTATCCGATCGAATTTCTTAACATGCAGAGCAATTCTGTTTTGATCCACGGCGAAAATGTCCTTGAGTCTTTAGTCTTCAAACCGGAAGATCTCCGGTTGCAAATTGAACGTGAACTAAAATCGAAAATCCTTATGCTTCGCGAAGGGTATCTTGAATCCGAAGGTTCGGCGCGCCAGCTGAGGCAGCTGATCAGCAAATCATTGACGGCATTTGTTTCTATCTTTAATGCCATGCTTTTTTTAAAGCAGACCAGGATGCCTCGAGACAAAAGAGAAACCATCAAAGAGATGAACAAGGCCTTTACAATCGACGATGCCGTGTTTATGCTCTGTTTTGAAATCAGACAAAACACGGATAAACTTTCCATCAAAGAAGTAACCGACGTGTTTAAAAAGTATTTGCGCGAAGTAGAGAAGGCAAGTCACATCATCGATGGGCTATAGTAATTTAACATAAAGAGGAGGGGAAAATGACAGGAGGAAAGAAACTTATCGTTGTGGTAGCAGTGATTGCTGTTCTGGCAATTGCTTTATATTCAATTTTCGCGGGCAACTACAATAAATTTGTGAAAATGGACGTTGGAATCAAGGCGGCCTGGTCGCAGGTGGAAAATCAGCTGCAGCGCCGTTACGACTTGATACCCAATCTGGTAGAAACCGTCAAGGGTTACGCCAAGCAGGAAAAAGATGTTCTGGTGGAAGTGACCAATGCCCGTTCTAAAGTTGGCGGGGCCGGAACGGTTCCCGATAAGATCGCGGCCAATAATGAATTATCCGGCGCGCTCAGCCGGTTGATGGTGGTGGTTGAGCGGTATCCTGATTTGAAATCAAATCAGAATTTCCTGAAACTGCAGGATGAGCTGGCCGGAACAGAAAATCGGATTGCCGTGGAAAGAATGAGATACAATGACGCGGTGAAAATATATAATCAGGCCATTCGAATTTTCCCGGCAAACTTTGTTGCCGGCATGTTCGGTTTTAAAGAAGCAGCTTTCTTTGAAGCGCCGAAAGACGCCAAAGCAACGCCTCAGGTGAAATTCTAGCCGTCTGTAGAATTGATCATACCGGTTCCACTGAAGCCCTGCGCCTTTTGCTAGAAAGGCCAGGGCTTTTCTGATTATTTACCTCCGCATAACCCCTGCTTCCGCCAAAAAAACCACCGGCTGGGCCGGTGGTTTCCGGTAATCGTATGAGCTTCTTCTGGAATGCCAGTCTATTTTTTGTTGCTGTGTCTCCAGATCTTTCTCTCCTCGGCTGCCTTGATCAGGTCATCCCTGAAATCTGGATGTGCAATGGATATCAGTTTTTCCGTGCGATACCAGGTTGGACAGGTTTTCAAGGATATGCAGCCATACTCGGTTACCACGTAGTTAACCATCTGGCGGGTTATGGTGGTAATGGAACCGATATCAAAATTCGGAACGATCCTGGAAATGACGGAGCCATCTTTGTTGGTATGGGTTGACGGCAGACAAATGAAACTGCGTCCGCCTTTGGACCAGAAGGCGCCGAGCACAAAGTCCGACATACCGCCATTTCCGGAGACTTGCTTGAATCCGGAGCTCTCAGCATTAACCTGGCCGTAAAGATCGACCTGCAAAGCCTGGTTGATGGAAACCAGGTTATCAATCTGGCAGAGTTGGGTGGGGTGATTCACATACCCTACGCTGCAGGATGCAATGGCGGGATTATGGTCCATCCAGTCATAAAGTTTTTTGTTGCCCAGTGCGAAGGTGTAGTTTATTTTGCCCATATCAAATTTCTTATACTTGCCGGTCATTCTACCGGATTCGTACATGTCCCGGTAAGCATCGACCAGCATTTCGGTCCAGCCCCCCAGGTCTTTAAGGTCAGTTTCACTGATCATTTTACCAAGAATGTTGGGCATTCCACCGATCCCTAATTGCAGGCAGTCGCCGTCTTTCAGGTGTTCCAACACATGGGTGGCTATTTTCCTGTCAACGTCTGTGGGCGTAACTTCGGGCAGTTCAGCCAGCGGTGTATTTTCGCCTTCCACCACGGAAGTGACTTGGGAAATATGAATTCTTTCCATATTCCCACCGTAGGCATAGGGGATATTCTCGTTGACTTCTACGATGCAAGCTTTGGCCGTGGTGGCTTGCAAATAACAGCAAGAATTGTGAAGCCCCCAGTTAAAATAACCGTCCTTATCCATGGGCGTAACCTGACAAAAGAAAACATCGCGCAGGTTAGTGCCTATTTTAGTCGGATCATTCTCAGCGTACCGCATGTAAAGTTCCGATTCACCGTAAAGGGTTGGTTGATAAAAAACACCACCGCACTGCTGCTGCATGATACGGGTCAGAAGGCTAAAGTGTTGGTCGTTATAGGTGAACACTTCACCCTGGGGATCTTTGGCTACCACTTCCGGAATCGGAGGTATTGTAACCGCCGCCATAATCTTGATATCCTGCAATTCGTCTTTACGGGCCCCCAGCGCCCTGTCGCATACAACCGGCTTGCCATTGAACATGGCGTAGTCAATCCAGTCACCGGATTTGACGATACTTACAGCTTCTTCTGCTGTACACAGTTTTTCCTTGTACATTTTTTGAAATTTACTCAAAGTTCATTCCTCCTGTTGCTATGTTTCTATTTGTACTTGCTCCTTTTAACAGGATACAAGCCCAATGCTTCAATCATGTCTGTCCCTGTGTGATATGGACTTCGCTTTTGCGGGCGCGAGTATAGGGAACGCGGTCTGGTCTGTCAAATAAAAAAAAGACCGGCACAGAAAGTCGCCATTTGCCACTCCCGAATCTTTCTGAAATCAAAAGAATGATTAAATATTGTAAAAAATACCAAAAGATTATAAATTCACGACGATTCATTTATTGAGGTGCAGTTTGGCAACTCCACAAATTCCCACAGCTAATCCCATTAAGCGTCAGGCTCGCCCTCGCGGCATATACCGCTTTTTCCCCATTCTCACAACCCTGCGAAACTATCGACGCGACTGGGTTCTGCAAGATTTTACCGCCGGACTGGTCCTTACAGCGATCCTTGTGCCGGTCGGCATGGGCTATGCCGCAGCATCAGGCTTGCCTGCCATTTATGGCCTTTATGCCACCATCGTTCCGCTGATTGCATATGCCATTTTTGGCCCGAGTCGTATTCTGGTGCTGGGGCCTGATTCTGCACTGGCCGCACTCATTGCTGCCACGATTCTGCCACTGGCTGCGGGTAATGCGGATAAGGCGGTGGCCCTTGCCGGCATGCTGGCTATTTTATCGGGGGTGTTATGTATTCTGGCGGGTCTGGCCAGATTTGGTTTCATTACCGATCTTCTCTCGAAGCCCATTCGCGACGGTTATCTAAACGGGATTGCGCTTACGGTATTGATTGGCCAGTTGCCGAAAGTTCTTGGCTTTTCTGTAAGCGGGAGCAGCTTTTTAAAGGAAACAAGCGGCCTTCTGCAAGGGATCTGGAATGGTCAAATCAACTGGATGGCGTGCGTCATCGGTTTGTCTTGCCTGATGGTGATTCTCGGGTTCAGACGATGGGCTCCCAGAATTCCGGGCGTATTGATTGCCGTGGTCGGCGCAACGATTCTTGTTTCTTTGGGGGATTTGTCCACCAAGGCGGGAATTGCTGTGATCGGCCCCTTGCCGCAAGGCTTACCGCAATTCCAATTTCCAGCCGTTTCCTGGGCGGAATTCGGCAACTTGTGTGCTGCCGCCGTTGCGATTGCGCTGGTGTCGTTTGCCGATACGAGCGCACTTTCGCGCACTTTTGCTCATCGGACCGGCACCGAAGTTGACAGCAATCAGGAAATCATCGCTCTTGGCGCTGCCAACGTTGCAGCCGGTATTTTTCAAGGGTTTCCCGTGAGCAGCAGCGCGTCGCGTACACCGGTTGCGGAATCAGCCGGCGCAAAGACGCAAATCACGGGCGTGGTCGGTGCGATAGGCATTGCCCTCTTATTGATCTTTGCACCCGGGCTGCTTACGAACCTGCCTCAAGCAGTGCTCGGTGCTATCGTGATTGCTGCCTGTATCAGTTTGGTTGAAGTTCGTGGCGTTCTGCGTCTTTATAAACTGCGGCGCGACGAGTTTGTGTTATCCATCGTGTGTTTTCTCGGCGTGGTGCTGCTGGGCGTCATTTCGGGCATTTTTATCGCCGTTGCTCTGGCGTTGTTCGCCTTCATCTGGCGTGCATGGCAGCCTTATGACGCTGAGCTTGGTCACGTGGATGGTCTGAGAAGCTATCACGATATCTCCCGCCATCCCGAGGCAAAACGCATTGACGGCCTGGTGCTTTTCCGTTGGGATGCCCCACTGTTTTTTGCTAATGCGGAAATATTCCGCAATCATGTTTTACATGTGGTGGCGGATGCTCCAACACCGACCAAGTGGGTTGTCGTTGCGGCTGAACCGATAACCGATGTGGACATTACGGCTGCCAGCGTACTGGCTGACCTTGATTCCGCGCTGCATCAGGCTGGGATGGATTTGTTTTTCGCAGAGATGAAAGGCCCGGTAAAAGACCGTTTAAAGCGCTATGGCCTGTTCAACAGGTTGGGTGTCGAGAATTTCTTTCCTACAATCGAACAAGCCGTTGAGCGTTATTTGGCCGTGCATAAGATCGACTGGCCGGGTTCGAACACAAAAAAAGGAAAATAATAAAGGCTATTTGCAAAACAGGATTGAAAGACAATGACAACCACGCATGACGTATATCTTCCTCTTTGCGGGACGAAGTATAAAAGGCAGGGTCTTGTGTTTCAAGCGGATTATGGCCTCAATATAAGGGGCATGCGCGAAATGGCCTGCCTCCCCCCGAAAACCGGTCCAGATATTGAGTTAGGATTGGGGTATAATCAGGGATCCTATTGAGGGAGGTCATCAGGCGCCACGTGATCACAGATGAACCATATTTCGCGGTCAATATTCCGAATTAACATTAAATAGGACGCTTCATATATTCAGACCCGATAAAGAAAGATTGTTGTCAACTCACTTAATACGACGGAGGCATCCAATCCATGGGTATCCAGAACGGTGAACAGATCTTAGAAATGATGCGGTCCTATCAGGTCCCCTGCATGCTCGCCGCAGCTGCCGACCTGGATCTTTTGGAGAAGCTGGTCTCAGTATCCCGGACGGCCGCAGACATTGCCACGGCTGCCGGCTGCGACCTCCGCGGGGTGACTATCCTGCTCGACGCGCTGGCAGCGGTAAAGATTATCACCAAGAAGGATAATCATTACTCGATACCCCCGGAACTTGTCCCATATCTGTCTGAAGAGTCTCCGCAGAGCGTCATCGCCATGATACGCCATCAGGCAAACTGCCTGCGCCACTGGTCGCGATTGCCGTGGACTATCCAAACTGGAAAGCCTGACGGTGCTGGTCCAAGCATCCGTGGAATAGAAGCCGACAAAGCATCGTTCATCGAAGCGATGAACGTCGTGTCCCGAGATGTGGCTGACAAACTGATCCAGGAAATCCACCCCG
>JAGFXV010000009.1 GCA_017861475.1 Bacillota bacterium
ATGGTCTGACGCTCCTCCATGATCTGAATGTTGTAATTGCAGTAGCACCCCGGCAGTGCATAGCCAACATTTTCAACATTGGCTTTCATATATTTCTGACGATAAAGATAATAAGGCTGATATCCTTTTTCCTGCAGCGTCTGACCAATATAATGAAGGCCGGTCTGCACTTCCCCGACCTGTTCATTCATCCCGCTTTTCCCCTGCGACGCGGCCAGAAGGGATCCTTTCTTTACCGCAAGGGTGTGTACGGTTATATTTTCCGGTCCCAGCTCCAGGATCTGGGCCAGGGTGTTTTTATATTCTGCCATGCCCTCTCCGGGCAGGCCAATGATCAAGTCCATGTTCAGATTCGGGATCCCTGCATCCCGCACCCGCTGTACCGAATTTATTATATCTGTCCGGCTGTGACGCCGGCCGATCAATTGCAAAGTAGCATCCTGCATGGTCTGTGGATTGATGCATATGCGGTTGACCCCCAAGGCTCTGAAAAGTTCAAGTTTGGATGTTGACAAGGTATCAGGACGCCCGGCTTCTACTGTTATTTCCCTGGCAGTGGTAGTGATGCTGTACTGACCGAGCAAATCAAACATTCCCTCCAGATCATCTTCCGCCAGGAGACTGGGTGTACCCCCGCCCCAATAAATATTTTCCGTTTCCAGACCCAATTCATAGATGCATTCACCGATTACTTCGATTTCCTGCCGCAAAGCGTGCAGAAAAGGTTTCATCTGGGCGCAATAATCGGTCAAAATCGCACCGGGAAAGGAACAATAATAACAGCGGCTGGAGCAGAAGGGGATGCCGATGTATATGCTTATTTTATGTTTGGCTTGCTGCGGGGATTGCAGATAAGGACGGTTGTTGCAGGCAATATGCGCCAGACGCCTGGCCACATCAGGCTGCATGCAATAATTTTCCTCCAGCCGGTCCAGAATCTTCTCTATACTGTCACCCTGATCAAGCCAGCGGTGCAGCATTTTGAGCGGACGTACCCCGGTTAATATCCCATATGGATTTATCACCTTGCCCAAATGCCTGCAGAGCAAATGATACATAAAAACACGGGTCAGCCGTCTGATTTCATTCTCCCGAGGTTTGTCAGGGTCAAGGAAAAACTCGGATTCTTCCTGACTCAGGCGTGAGCCTTCCTGCAACCGGGCGCTCAAAAAGATCTGCCGGTCTGATTCACTGCGGCTAATCTGCAAACTGATATCAGCATTGGCATCTGCTTCCCGGCAGAGTTCATATTCCGGGAAACTCAGGCGCACCAGCTCATGCACATGCTTATATAATTCCGGCGGCTGAAGCTCCATCGCCAATATCATGACATTACCTCCAAAATAACTTAATAACTTGGTGCCAGGCACCAAATTATTAAGTTATTGTAAAACAAAAATGTCAGGGGAACAGTCCCCTGACATGCTTGATAAACATTTTACAAAAAGGGATTGTTTTTTCTTTCAAAGCCAATGGTCGTGGCCGGCCCGTGGCCCGGATAACAGATCACATCATCTTCATAACAGAGCAGTTTTTCTTTGATCATCTGAATCAGTTGTTTATATGATCCGCCCGGAAAATCAGTCCGGCCGATCGAGCCCTGGAAAAGAGTATCGCCTACAAATATGATGTTGCCGGTTTTTAAGCATATCCCGCCCTGACTGTGGCCGGGGGTATGAATAACTTCCAGTTCAACGGTATTGCCGATCTTGATGATATCTCCTTCATCGATCAGTTGATCGGCCGGAGGACTTATGACCTTATTGCCAAACATATAGGAGAAGTTGGAGGCCGGGTTCACCAGCATTTTAGCATCTCCGGCATGAATCAGGATCTTGGCTCCGGTAGCATCTTTGACCCCTTTGTTGCCACCGATATGATCGATATGCCCATGGGTATTGATAATATAAACGGCCTTGAGATCATTTTCGTTTAATAAGTTGACGATCGCCCGTGGGTTTCCGCCGGGATCGATCACCGCTGCTTCGCGGGTCTCTTCGCAGCCTACAATATAACAATTCTCTCCCATGCTGCTGATTTCCAAACCTTTTAAGATCAATTAGATCTCCCTCCTAAAATGTTTTTTCACTATCCAGTAATATTGTACAAGGACCATCATTGCATATGTTAACTTGCATATGGGCTGCAAATACACCGGTTTCGACCCGAATATTTTTGGTTCTGCCCAGTTCAGCGCAGTGGGCAAACAACTCTTTGGCCGGCAGTGGATCTTCTGCCTCGGAAAAACTTGGCCGCCTGCCCTTGCGGGCATCTCCGCAAAGGGTAAACTGGCTCACCAGCAACAGTTCTCCCTCTGTATCAAGCAACGACAGGTTCATTTTTCCTTCTTCATCCTCAAAAATGCGCAGATTGATGATTTTATCCATCATATATTCTGCATCCCTGCGGTCATCGCCTTTTTTTACCGCCAGCAATACCATCAGGCCCGGTCCGATACGTGCAACTTCAGCATTATCGACCACTACACTGCTGTGCAGGCATTTCTGTACTACGGCCCGCATTTATTCACCCCTTATCTCTCCCGGCAGGACCCGCCTTACTTCCATTACATCCTTTACCTTCTGGATCCTTTGTTTGACCGCCGTAAGATGATCCATATCAATGACTTCCAGTTTTAAATTTATTAAAGCCAGTCCGTTCTTGGTTACCCTTGAAAAAACTGAATTTATCTGTACCCTGGTGTCGGCGATCACATTCATGACATCGGTCGTAAGACGCGGACGATCCATGGCTTTGACCTCCAGTTCCACCACATATATGCCGGTTTCACTGGCCCATTCCACTTCCATGACCCGGTCTTTTTCGACGCGCAGATAGTTTTGCAGATTGGGACAATCCCGGCGATGCACCGATACACCCCGTCCTCTGGTTATATAGCCCAGTACCTCGTCCCCGGGCAGCGGATTGCAGCAGTGGGCCAATCGTATAACAACATCATCCACACCTTTGATTTTTAGAGCTGATGTTTCCCGGTCTTTATGCACACCGGTCGGCTGAGGCACACTTAAAACATCATCGAGCTGAATATTCTCAAAGAACATCTCCTTCATCTTATTAATGACCTGATTTACCGTGATGCTGTTGTCTCCCATCGCGGCATACAGATCATCAACTTTGTTGAGCGAGTAACGCGCCCCTATTTCCAGCATCCTTGGCTCTTTCATCAATTCCCTGGGGTCAAGATGCTTTTTTTTCAGTTCAAGTTCAAGCGCGTCATGTCCTTTGAGAATATTCTCCTCACGTTTTTCTCTTTTAAACCAATGTTTGATACGTCCACGGGCCGAAGATGTCTTGACGAAATTAAGCCAGTCCGCGGTCGGTCCGTTTGATTGCTTGGAGGTAAGTATTTCAACGATATCACCATTGGCCAGTTGAAAATCAAGCGGTACGATGCGTCCGTTCACTTTGGCACCGATACATTTATGGCCTACTTCGGTATGGACCCGGTAGGCAAAATCAACCGGACATGAACCTTTGGGCAGCTCAAAAACTGCTCCTTTGGGGGTGAAAACGAAGACCGTATCTTCAAAAAGGTCTATTTTCAGCGATTCCATGAATTCGCCGGTATCTTTGATGTCCTGCTGCCATTCCATGATCTGGCGCAGCCAGGCCAGTTTTTCATCGAATTTTTTATCCTTTTCCCCGGTGATGCCTTCCTTGTACTTCCAGTGGGCGGCAATGCCCGATTCAGCTGTACGATGCATCTCCCAGGTCTTGATCTGCACCTCGAAGGGTTCTCCGCCCTGACCGATCAAAGTAGTATGCAGGGACTGATACATGTTGGGTTTGGGGGTGGCGATATAATCCTTGAAACGCCCCGGCAGAGGCTTCCACATGGTATGAATGATACCCAGCACCCCATAACAGTCACGCACATGGTCAACAATCACCCGAATAGCGATCTTGTCATAGATTTCATCAATATCTTTGTTTTGTTTGATCATTTTTTTATAGATGCTGTATATATTTTTGGGTCGTCCGGCGATATCGCCCTTTATCCCGATCTGATCAAGACCGGTTTCGATGCGCTGGATCAGATCATGTACGTACGCTTCACGTTCCTTGCGTTTGGTTTTAAGGCGGCGGGCGATTTCATAATACATATCCGGATCGAGATATAGAAAAGACAAATCCTCCAATTCCCATTTATATTTGAATATCCCCAGACGATGGGCCAGGGGGGCAAATATATCCATGGTTTCCTGGGCTATTTCCTTTTGCTTGTAGGCAGGTTGATAGCTGAGGGTGCGCATATTATGCAGGCGATCCGCCAGTTTGATCATGATGACGCGGATATCCTTGGCCATGGCGATAAACATTTTACGCAGATTTTCCGCCTGGGCTTCTTCCCGGGAACTGAATTCAATGCGGCTTAATTTGGTGACACCTTCGACCAGCAGGGCAATTTCTTCGCCGAACTCTTCCTGCAGATCCAGAAAGCTGTATGCCGTATCCTCAATGACATCATGTAAAAGGGCAGCACAAAGCGAAGCCGTATCCATTTCAATTTCGGTAAGGATCATCGCCACCTCGACCGGGTGGATGATATACGGCTCACCGGAAATCCTTTTCTGCCCCCCATGCGCAGCCTCAGCGTAGCTGAAAGCTTTGGTTATCAAGTCAAAATTGGCGTTGGGGTCATATTGCTTTACCCGGTCCAAAATTACCTGCGGTCCCAATTACATCACCA
Source organism: Bacillota bacterium (assembly GCA_017861475.1). Classification (GTDB taxonomy): domain Bacteria; phylum Bacillota; class Syntrophomonadia; order Syntrophomonadales; family Syntrophomonadaceae; genus Syntrophomonas_B. The sequence goes on from JAGFXV010000009.1 coordinate 4,712, forward strand.
TTCCAGTTGATTGTCCGGCAATCGAACGCCATCGTTCCAACAGTTCCTTTTCTTTTTTGCCCTCATGGAAATAAGGTGAAAATTCTGGTTGTATAGCGTCTTTTTGGGTCGAAAGAAAGTATATTGCCATTATACTACCGCTTTTCTGAAACTGACACAAGTCCAGGTCGGACATTATCTGCAGGGATGCCATCAGCTCCAGACGGCTTACTTCATCACTGATCTCTTTGCCCAGTCGTGCCAGTATTTCCGTTTCCTCAAGCCGCAGTGTTTTGCGTCCGAAACCCAATAATGAACGCCAGACGAGTTCGAGTTTGGCCGGTTCGGGATAGATACGCTGCAAATAGATACGGTTTCTGTTGATATCCTCCGCTGTGAACGCCAATTGCAGAGGCAGCTCCAGATTATCCACATAATCGGCTACGGCGGCCAGTTCGTATGCGGCAAAAGGACTGTCCAGCAAAGTAAGTGCATCGATTTCACCCAATTGGACCGGTCCGGGGGGATGGGTGCCGTCCACCAGCAAAAGTCCTTGGTTGCTGTTGCGAAAATGTTGGCGGCTGGTTCTGCGCAGCGCGGGATCAGCTGCTCCGGCTTCCACTTCAGCCTGAGGATATTGTTGTAATATTTTTTTCACGGTTGCAGGCCGGTTAACATAAATGATGCTTCTTCCGGGATCAGTATCTCCTGCCTGACTTGCCTGCAAATGCAGCTGAGGGCTGATGGTTAGATTGAATATGTTCAGATTCTGACTGTTCCAAAAGGAAGTCGTTTGTCCGGATTCTGGCCAAAAGCTGACCACGGTATTCAGATTGGGCGGCATTGCTACCGAGTTGCTTGCACTATTCCTGGGCCCGGCTAAATATTCCAGGAAGGACTGTGTACTTAAATAAATTTTGGTCTCACCATTGCTGAATTTACGCAGCGCGGAATCGCGGGTCTTACGATCCAAAAGACCGTGCATCTCCTGCAGCAAATCAGGTTTGACGATAGCCTGCATCATTTCACGGTGTTTCATCAGGCTGCGCACCGTCGGATAAACAAACAGTACCGGGTGTCCTTTGATCAATTCTTTTACCGTAGTGGTTAAAACCTGTTTTATTTGCACAGCAGAGGAGGTTTCTCTCACTTGCCAGTCATCTCTCCACACCGGTTTGATGTCTCTGATTTTTAGCTGCAGGCTATTGCGGCCTTTGAAATTGTTTTCAGCCAGATCAAAAAGCAGATCCTGCTTGCATACCTTCAAACCGGGATGCATCATGTCAGCACCGTTAAAAGCGATCGCCTCCAGAGAACTGGTTCCGGTCCTGAATTTAAAATGCGCCCCGTTGGTCCCGACCAGCAACATATCATGCAGCAGACTGCTGCGAAGAACCAGGCTGGGGACCGGATTTCCCTCCCCAAATGGAGCCAGCAGTTCGATTTCGCTCCATAAATTCAGACTTAATTCTGCTTCATCAATTTCCAGATCGGCCGGATAAATCTTTTTCCCGATGGTGGGCAGTTCCTGGCCCAGCATATAATCCTGCAGAGCTTTGCGGAAGTGATCCAGCTGATCCCGGTGCAAAGCCAGTCCGGCCGCCATACGATGACCGCCGAATCTTTCCAGATAGACGCGGCAGTGTAGCAAAGCAGCGTAAAGGTCAAAATCTCCGCTGCTGCGGGCTGAACCCTTGCCCTGTTCTCCTTCCCAGGATAAAACGATCGCCGGGCGGTTAAACTTGTTGGCCAAACGGGAAGCAACGATGCCAATGACACCTTCATGCCAGTTTTCACCGCTCACCAGAATAAATTTTTCCTGTTCCAGATCCGGTAGATTAAGCAGCGCCTGCTGGTAGATATTCTCTTCTATCTCCCGGCGCTCGTCATTTAACCGGCATAGTTCCTCGGCCAGCTGTTGGGCCTCGCTCTCATCCCTGCTCAACAGCAAAGCAATGCTTTTGCGGGCGGAATCAATGCGACCGGCCGAATTTAAACGAGGTGCCAGGACAAATCCGATTTGCCACGAATTTACGGGTTTGCCGAGCATACCGGTTTTTTCCAGGAGAGCCACCAACCCTGGCCGGGTTGTTTTATCCAGCGCTTTCAGGCCATATTTCACCAGAGTACGATTTTCCTCCAGCAAGGGTACGATATCGGCCACGGTTGCTATTGCGACCAGATCCAGCCAGTCCTGTCCGGGTTCCATTCCCCGGGCATGCAATAAAGCACAGGCCAGCTTGTAACTGACCCCGACTCCGGCCAGGTTTGTGATCGTCGGCAACTGATCATTTTTAGGATTTATGATGGCGTTGGCGATCGGCTGTTGATCCGCCGGGGTATGGTGGTCGGTAATGATCAAATCCATATCCAATTTTCTGGCCAGTTCTGCCTCATTCATAGATGTGATGCCGCAGTCTACGGTAATAACCAGTTTGCAGCCTTGCGCATGGAGATTGTGTAATGCTTCGGCATTCAATCCGTAACCTTCGCTGAAACGGTTGGGCACATAATATCCGACCGGATAGCCAAGACGCGCAAAGCACTCCAGTAAAATCACGATGCTGCACACCCCGTCGGCATCATAATCTCCATATACAACAATTTTTTCTTTGGCAGTGATGGCTTCCCCGATGCGCTCCAAAGCGGCTTGCATCCCTTTCATTTTCAGTGGGTCTTCCAGTGTGGACAACTGGGGATACAAAAATTTTCGGGCCTGCGCGGCATTTTGGTTTCCTCTTTGCACCAGCAGACGAGCGACGGGCAGCGAAACTTTAAGTTCACGGCTTATATTCAATGCAAGTTCATCATTATATGATTTTAATTGCCAGATGCTATGCAATCTTTGCCTCCTGTTTCCGGCAGCGTTATGATCAGTGATTTGCTTCCGGGTATTATTTGATTATATATGAGAGACGCTTTTTGAGGGATATTGATTTGTAAAATTGCTAAATTTTTTCGATGTTGCCGGTGGCAAATTCAGACATGTATACAAAGTTTCTACATATATAATAATGTCCGCTTTTATGCAAATACTGATTTTCAGGTGCATGGAAGGCACAAAAATTAATATGTGGGGGTAATGCAATGGCTAAAGAAAGACATCTTTTTCCCGGCGCAAACAGTTGTTACGGCTTCTATTCCTTATATGAACATATGGTACCGCCCCAGGTCAAAAGCAAAGTGATTCTTAAAGGGGGGCCGGGGACAGGCAAATCAACCTTTATGAAAAGAATCGGAGCAGATCTGACCGCCCGGCAAATTGATACGGAATACCAATGGTGCTCATCGGACAACAATTCTCTGGACGGGGTCGTGGGGGGCCGGGGCCAGATTTGTGTGCTGGACGGCACCGCTCCGCATGTGGTTGATCCGCGTTTTCCGGGAGCGGTGGATCGGATCATAAACCTGGGCGAATACTGGGATGCAGCCATGCTGAAGGAGAACCGGGGAAATATTCAGAAGCTGACGGAGAGCATCGGGCTATATTTTAAGCGGGCTTATAATCGTCTGGCGGAGTCCCAGCTGGCTCTGCTTGAATGGAAATCCTATATTCAGGAAGCCTGTGACATGCAGGCAGTAAATCGCAACATTCTGGCTCTGGCTGATGAATTTTTATTAAACCGCACCAGGAGTATGGCAGCGTCCCGTCATTTGTTTGCCGGGGCGATCAGTCCTGGGGGCATCGTCTCCAAGGCCGACAGTTTGCTGGATAGTGATTTTGCGGTGCTGGGCGTGAAGGGCAGTCCGGGGGGCGGCTGCAAGGAACTGATGCAGCACGTTTCTTCCCAGATTGAGTTGGCTGGAATATACGCTGAAATATTCCATTGTCCTTTTGATCCTCAGAAAATTGATATGATCATTATTCCTGAGGATAAAACTGCTCTGGTTGATTTCTCATCCAATGTTATTGATTACGAGGCGGCCTGGCCGGTGCGTAAGTTTAAACGTTTTCTGGACTTTGATCAGTTTTTGGATCAATCGGTACTGGACTCTGCGGCCAAGGTCATTTTTGATAGCCGGGAACGGTTTGAGGCGGGCATTCGGGCGGCGATCGCGCAGATCAAAACGGCCAAGGATCAGCATGACGAGCTGGAGACCTATTATGTGCCGGCCATGGATTTTGAGCGGATCGAGGAGGTTCGGCAGGAGCTGCTGGCCGAACTGCTGGATGAGCTGGAATAAAGACGGGCTCTGCCATTTTGGGCGTAACTTTTTCAAGGTTGTATGGGCTGAAAGGTTGTCTGAGGTTTATGCATTAGCCCGCTTGGGGACGGTCTTTTGACTTGCCAGATTTGCATGGTTGGTACTCATTTGTTTCCTTGCGGGCTTTATATTAAAATGTGAGTCTCGTTTTTGGGTAACGTATATCTTTATTAATTTTGCAGCCGTTCTTGGCGTCGTTACTCACAAGGCGCACGGCTGCCGCCTACCCCCTGCGCTCTACTAAAGCATAAACCTCTCTTAATGGTTTTCTGTAGGCTCCGCCATTCAGGCTTTGCCATCAGGGGCTCGGCTGCGCCATTGCCGTAGGCTCTGCCATTGGCTTACCATTTTAGCTCCGCCATTCATCGGTTGGTCTCGGCTGCGCTATTGCCCGGGCTCTGCCAACTTGGCTTCGCCATCTTGGCTCCGCCATTAAAATAGGGTTATGGTTGCTTCTTCGTTGGCTGGGAGGCCTTGTTTTTCGTATGGGATGTGGATGTAGCCGTCGGCTTGGGCCAGGATGTTCATCAGGCCTGATTTGCCCAGCAGGGGTTGTACTGCCAGTCCGGTTTCGCTTTCCAGTAATTTTGCCGGAATGAAATCATCGCGTCCGGCCTGGGAAGCGATGTTGACGGTCAGAAGGCCTTTTTCCTGGCGGGCTTTGTACTGGCGCAGGAGTGGGGCGCAGATGATATGAAAGATCATCAGGGCGGAAACGGGATGACCGGGCAGTCCGATAATTAGTTGTGAGCCTGCTCTGACTGCCAGGGTGGGCTTGCCGGGTTTTATGGCTATGCCGTGAAATAGGAGTTCGCTGTCGGGGAAAGACAACATGGCTTCCAATGTATAATCGGCGATTCCGACGGAACTTCCTCCTGATACAAGCAATATATCGTTTTCTTCCAGTCCTCGGGCGATGGCTTTTTTTAATGAGGGCAAATCATCTTTTACCAGAGGATAGGGACAAGGGATGACGCCGCAGGATTGGAGTGCAGCACTGATAGCACATGTATTGACGTCTCTGATCTGGCCGGGTTTAGGCTGGTCCGTGAACGGTATGATTTCATCACCGGTTGACAATATGCCGGCGCGGTAGGGTTTATATACCGGCAGTTCTTTGATTCCCAGGGAGGCCAGCAATCCTATGTCCTGGGGGCGCATTTTGTGGCTGCGTTGAAATATTTTTTCTCCGGCGTCGATATCTTCTCCGACCTGCATTACGTTTTCCCATGCTCCGGCCGGTCTGAAAATGAGCACGGTCTTGTCATCCAATCGTTCTGTATATTCGACCATGATCATGGCGTTGCTGCCGGCGGGCATCATTCCGCCGGTGGGGACCCAGGCGCATTGGGCGGAGCCTAACGTAAAATGGGTTTCCTCTCCCATAAAAACGGAGCCTATGTATTCAAGCATTCCGGGCAGCGTTTCGCTGCTGCCGTAGCTATCTTCGCAGTTGACGGCGTAACCGTCTACCGTTGAGCGGGTAAAGGCGGGTATATTTTCAGGACTGGTTAAATCTTCTGCCAGGATTCGTTCAAAACAATTCTCAAGGGGGATTATTTCTGCCGCTGGTGCGGCAAAATTTTGCTGCAGGATCTCCCGTGCATCTTGAAAAGTCAATACTTTTAAAAATTCAGCCATGGGTCAGGCTCCTTAAAAATTTTATTTCATTTCTCCAATCAATTATACTTAAATCCAGGATAAGCTACAAACGTACTAAAAAGAGTTGATTTGTGGAGGATGCAATGAGCAGAAATATTTATATTGACAATATGCCGCAGGAAAAGGCTTTGCAGTTGTTTTTGGACGAGCTGCAATCCTGCGGATGGTTTGAACGTACGGCTGAATATGTTCCGGTCAGAGAAACGCTGCATCGCATTACGGCTGAACCAATCATTGCCAGACGTTCTTCTCCTCACTATGTGGCCTCGGCTATGGACGGGGTAGCGGTAAAATGCGCTATGACGATTGGTGCCACGGAAGGTAATCCGGTCAACATTATGGCCGGTGACTATCTTGAAGTTGACACCGGTGATTTTGTCCCCAAGGAATATGATGCGGTCATCATGATTGAAGATATTAATTTCTTCCCTGACCATATACAGATCATCAAAGCTGCGGTGCCGTGGCAGCATATCCGTTCCATTGGTGAAGACATGGTGGAAGGTGATATGATTTTGCCCAGTCTGCGCACCATTGGCCCGTATGAACTGGCTGCGCTGATCACAGCCGGGGTTGAGACCGTACCGGTCATCAAAAAGCCGCTGGCTGCAATTATCCCTACCGGGACCGAGCTGGTCGATTCGGCCCAGATCCAAATGGCTCCAGGAGATATCGTGGAATCAAACAGTTATATGCTGATGGGACTGGCCCGCGAATGGGGAGCTGATTGTGTGCGTCATGACATCGTTATTGACGATCGGGAACTGATCAGACAGGCAGTCCTGGACGTTAAAGAGCAGGCTGACTTGATCGTTGTTTGTTCCGGTTCCTCCGCCGGACGGGAGGATTATACCGCCGGCATTGTCAGGGAGCTGGGGAAAATGATTGTTCATGGCGTAGCTGTCCGACCCGGCAAACCGGCCATACTGGGTATCATTGATCAAAAGCCGGTAATCGGGGTCCCGGGTTATCCGATTTCGGCCGGTCTGATCTTTAATCTCTTTGCCAAACCGATCATCTACCGCAAAACGGGCGTACCTGTTCCTGATGCTGACACCATGACCGGCACGATTTCCAAGAAACTGCCCTCCCCGATGGGAGTAGATGAATATGTCAATGTCAACGCCGCCTCCATCAATGGCAAAATGATCGCCTATCCTCTCAATCGCGGCGCGGGACTGAGCAGCATCCTGGTCAAATCTGACGGCACGGTTCATATCGAAAGAGGTCAGGAAGGCCTGGTAGCCGGATCCGGCTGCAGCATTTCCCTGTACCATACCGGCCGGGACATACAAAACAGTCTAATCACCCTGGGCAGTCATGACATGAGTATTGATTTTCTAATCGATATCCTCTACCGCGACCATGGCATCCGTCTGGTCTCAACCAACGTGGGCAGCATGGGCGGCATCATGGCACTGCGTCGCAAAGAAACACATTTTGCCGGCATTCATCTGCTTGATGAAGACGGCGGCTACAACGTCAGTTATTTACAAAAATACTTGCCGGATGAAAATTACCTGCTGGTCAATCTGGTCAAACGCCATCAGGGATTGGTGGTCTCTCCGGGCAATCCTTTGAATATAAAAGGTATAGAGGATCTGGTCAGGAACGAGGTACGCTATATCAATCGTCAGAAAGGAGCCGGAACCAGGATCCTGCTGGATCATCTGCTTAAAAAAGAAGGCATCTCCCCCACTGTCATCAACGGTTACAATCGGGAAGAATATACCCATCTGGCAGTCGCTGCGGCGGTGAAAAATGATGCCTGCGATACCGGTATGGCCATCTTTGCCAGCGCTAAAGCCATGGGGCTTGATTTTATCCCGGTCGATGTGGAACGTTATGATCTTTGTATATTGACGGATATCATTCCTGATCAGCAGTTGGAATGTCTGCTGCAGGTGATCCGGAGTGAAGAATTCAGGGAAAGGGTCAACGGTTTTGGCGGTTATGAAACAGATTTGACCGGCCAGATCATGCATCAGCCTAGTAATTAAACCACTTTTTTATTGGCAGTAAAAAATATACTGCAAAATATTAACTAATTTGGCTGGATAAAATAGAGGAATATTTAATATTTTATCGAATTAACTATTTAAAATTAGATAATTATATGATGCAATAAATAAATATTATAGTAAGTTAGTTAATAGATAATAAATTTCATAATTATAAAGCTCTGAAGCTGTCAGCCTAAAACTTTACGTCAAGGCAACCAGCCTGTGGGTAGGTTTGGAAACGAATTTATCTCCCCTTATTGCGGAAAGGAGCCATATTCGCAAGTGCTGCTCTAGTCAAACGCGAGCAGTATGTGTTTATGGTTTTCTGTCTTTTGATGGGGGAGTTATTTTTTTGGGTATTTCAAAATCAAGATTATATTTTTGGAGGTGAAAACATTTCCGTTTCATAATGGTTGGATTTACGATTGTTACTCCGATTTACAGGGAATTGGAGTATTCGATCGGGAGGTAAATCCTAGCTTTGTTTTTTTGTTATAGGGGGATTCTAAATAGGGAGAGGAAAGGAGAGTGTTCGTTTTATGAAGGTTACCCGCAGACAGTTCCTTAAGGTAACAGGAGCTACAGCGGCTGCAATGGCAGTAACTGATCTGGGTTTCAATATGAGTGCTACTGCCGGCGCAATCAAGGAATTACGTATTAAAAATGTAACTCCAACACCTACGGTTTGTCCGTATTGTGCATCAGGATGCGGTTTGGTCATTTATGCACAGAAGGATAGCGCCGGCAAGTTCCAGAAATTGCTCAGTGTCCATGGTGATCCGGACAACCCCATCAATCAGGGATGTGCTTGTTCCAAAGGGGCAGCCATGTTCAACCTGAGAGAAATCTATGATCCGGAAACCGGTGAGCAGATCATCAACCCCAAGAGGGTTGCGAAGCCAATGTACAGGGCTCCGGGCAGTGATAAATGGGTAGAAAAAGATTGGGATTGGATGCTGGATAAAATTGCTGAGAAGATAAAAGAGACCAGAGATGGCAGCTTTATCTATCAGGAGAAACTTGAAGATGGCGGCAATGTAATCGTCAATCGTACTGAAAAAATAGCTTCCATCGGAGGGTCTGGACTGGATAACGAAGAATGTTATGTGCTGTCCAAAATGATGCGTTCCCTGGGTGTCGTATATCTGGAAACCCAGGCCCGTATCTGACACTCCTCGACGGTGGCAGGACTGTCACCTTCATTTGGCCGGGGAGCTATGACCAACCATGTTATCGACCTGAAAAATACTGACGTTGCACTTATCATGGGCAGCAATGCGGCAGAAAATCATCCCATTACCATGAAATGGCTGATGAAAGCACGCGAAAACCGCAATGCCAAAATCATTCATGTTGATCCGCGCTATACCAGGACATCTTCCATCGCTGATCTGTATATGCCCTTAAGATCAGGAACGGATATTGCTTTCCTGGGCGGTATGATCAAATACATTATTGAAAACAAACTATATCACAATGATTATGTAGTCAATTACACCAACGCAGCCTATCTGATCAAGGATGATTTTACGTTTGAGGACGGGTTATTCTCAGGCTGGAACGAGACCGACAAAAAATATGACGTTACCAGTTGGGACTACAAGTACGGCGAAGATGGACTGCCCATGACCGATCCGACACTGCAGGATCCTCGTTGTGTTTTCCAGTTGATGAAGAATCACTATGAACGTTACGATATTGACACTGTCTGCAAGATAACCGGAACTCCCAAGAACAAGTATCTGGAAGTTCTGAAAATATTCTGCGGCACCGGAGCTCCCAATAAGACCGGCACGATCCTGTATGCCATGGGGATCACCCAGCACACTGTCGGCGCCCAGAATATCAGGGCCTTCTCCATCGTGCAGTTGCTGCTCGGCAACATGGGCAGACCCGGCGGTGGAATCAATGCTCTCCGTGGTGAAAACAACGTACAGGGAGCTACGGATATGGCTCTGTTGTTCGGTAATATTCCTGGTTATCTGGATGCACCGACCAATGCACCTGCCAACAAAGACCTGATTTCATTTATTAGAGCCATTACCCCCGGAGCGGCCAAGCTGCCCTTTACCAACCTGGAAGAATTCCGGGCGCTGGTAAAAGAAGGTTTCCCCAATTCGGGATGGAAGATCAACACTTCCAAATGGGTAGTCAGCATGCTCAAAGCGTGGTACGGCGATGCTGCCAATGCCG
>JAGFXV010000109.1 GCA_017861475.1 Bacillota bacterium
CATGCGTGAAATTGAGAAGTACATCATGCTGCGGATTATTGATAATAAATGGATGGATCACATTGACGCCATGGATCAGTTGAGAAACGGCATAAACCTGCGTGCTTACGGACAACGTGATCCGCTCATTGAATATAAATTTGAAGCTTTTGAAGCTTTTCAGGCTATGATCTACAGCATCAAAGAAGATGTAGTTCGCTTTGTAATGCGGGTACGAGTAGTGGAAAGACCGGAAGAAAGGAAAATGATCGTGAATCAGGGGGAAGAGGCGGAAAAGAAACCTGTCAAGGTAGGCGACAAGATCGGCCGAAATGACCCCTGTCCCTGCGGAAGCGGCAAAAAGTACAAAAAATGCTGTGGCCAGAATGCCGGCTGATTTAGAAAACAGCGCCGGAAGCATAGCGGCATCTTTTCATGTCGATAATCATATTCAGTTGGAAAGCTAAAAACAGGAGGTAAGTAAATTGATTGAGGATCCGATGGGCACGCTTGATGAAATCCTCAGTACACTTAATGAAATGAGGGTTTCTCTTTGACGTTGTTGGCAAACAACAGGAAGTGGAACTATTACAGCACAAAACATTACAAGAGAATTTCTGGGATGACAACCTTAAAGCCCAGCAACTGCTGAAAAAAATCAGTGATCTGCAAGATGTTATCACCCAGTGGGAAAGATATTGGCGGGAAGCCAATTATATCAGCGGGATGCTGGAAATGGCTGAGGAAGAAAGCGATGCCATATTATATACAGAGACCGTTTATGAGCTTGGTGAGCTGGAGAAAAGCTTCAGAAATTATGAAATGGTGATGCTGTTTTCCGGACCGCATGATCATGCTGATGCCATCCTTTCCCTGCATGCCGGAGCGGGAGGGACGGAAGCCCAGGATTGGGTACAGATGCTTTTTCGTATGTACACCCGCTGGGCTGAATCATCGGGGTATGAAACTGAAATTATGGATTTCTTGGCTGGCGACGAAGCTGGGATCAAAAGTGTTACTTTCATGGTCAAAGGCCAGTATGCCTATGGTAAATTAAGCTGTGAAGATGGTGTGCATCGCCTTATTCGTATATCTCCGTTTGATTCCACCGGGCGCCGTCATACATCATTTGCCTCTCTTTCGGTTTTGCCGGAAGTCAGTGCTGATGTCGAGATCAATATCAATCCCGATGACCTGCGCATAGACACTTATCGTTCCAGCGGGGCCGGGGGCCAGCATATAAACAAAACGGATTCGGCCGTACGCATTACCCATTTACCAACCGGAATCGTGGTGCAATGTCAGAATGAACGTTCCCAGCATTCCAACCGTTTGACGGCCATGAAGTTACTGCAGGCCAGGCTGTTTGCCCTGAAGCAGCAAGAACACGAGGATAATTTGCAGAAGCTCAAGGGAGAATATAAGGAGATCGCCTGGGGCAGCCAGATCAGGACCTATACCATGAATCCGTTTTCTCTGGTCAAGGATCATCGCACCAACCTGGAAATCGGTAATGTTCAGGCGGTTATGGACGGAGATATTGATCCATTTATCAATGCCTGTTTGCACCTGCGTCAGGCAGAGAAACAATAAAACGCATAAACAAAACTTCAAAAGCCATAGCCGAAGATTTATCCCAACCAAAACCGTAATCGGGATTTATCCTTGGCTTGGCGGAAAACAACAAAAACATATCATCAAAGCTTATTTGTTTTAGGAGGGTTAATGTGAAAGAAATAAATGATCTTGCTTTGCAGACAGTGCAGGAAAAAGCCAAACTGCTCAGGCAGGATATCATTAGAATGTTGGGTCAGTCCGGTTCCGGTCATACCGGCGGCTCTTTATCAGCAGCCGATATTGTGGCTTGTCTCTACTTCTGGGAGATGAATGTCGATGCCGCCAATCCCGGTTGGGAAGACCGTGACCGTTTTGTCCTCAGCAAAGGACATGGCGCACCAGTTCTGTATGCAGCATTGGCGGAGAAAGGATTTTTCCCGCGGGAACAGCTGGCCACATTGAGAAAATTGGGCAGTCCCTTGCAGGGACACCCTGATATGCGCAAATTATCCGGGGTTGAAGCATCCACCGGTTCACTGGGACAAGGCATATCCTGGGCAGTAGGTATGGCTATGGCAGCTCGTTTGGATAATCGTAATCACAGAATATACACTTTACTGGGTGACGGTGAACTGGAGGAAGGTTTGGTCTGGGAAGCAGTTATGGCTGCCGGGTACCATCATTTGGATCAATTGCTGGCCATCGTTGATTATAATGGTTTGCAGATTGACGGAAGGCTGTCAGATGTCATGTCACCGGAACCCATAGCTGATAAATTCAGAGCATTCAACTGGAACGTACTGGAGATTGATGGTCATGACTGCCGGCAGATTATGGAAGCTTTCAATGCTGCCCGGCAGATTAAGGGCGCACCTACTGCTATTGTTGCCCATACGGTCAAAGGAAAGGGTTGCTCCTTTATGGAAAACCGGGTTGAATGGCACGGTACCGCTCCCAACCAGGAACAGATGGAAAAAGCGCGGGTGGAATTAGGAAAGTAGAATATATTTTTTTATTTGCAAAATAAGGAGGAACAATCTTTTGGAGAAGCAAGCGACGCGGGATGCTTATGGAAAAGCGCTGGCGGAATTGGGAGAACTCCATCAGGACGTGGTGGTCCTGGATGCCGACCTTTCCAAATCAACCAAAACAGCAGATTTTGCCAAAGCATTTCCGGAGAGATTTATAAATGCTGGTATTGCCGAACAAAATATGATCGGCATGGCAGCCGGACTGGCGGCTTCAGGCAAGGTGGTTTTTGCCAGCTCTTTTGCCATGTTTGCGGCGGGACGAGCTTTTGAAATCGTCCGTAATTCCCTGGCTTACACCCGCTTAAATGTAAAAATATGCGCGACTCATGCAGGAATCACGGTAGGTGAGGATGGGGGTTCCCATCAATCAGTGGAAGATATTGCATTGATGCGCAGCCTGCCGAATATGACGGTAGAAGTTCCTGCTGACGGGTCTTCCGCCCGCCTGGCACTGCATGCCCTCTATGATCGTCCCGGGCCGGCTTATTTACGGTTGGGGCGTCCTTCCGTGCCCACGATTTATCCTGCGGATATGGATTATGAAATTGGCCGGGCTATAGAATTGCGTTCCGGTAAAGATGCCACGTTAATCGGCTGTGGCATCATGGTAGCCAGGTGTCTGGAGGCGGCCGAGCAGCTGAGCCGGCAAGGAATCGAACTGTCGGTGGTTGATATGCACACCATCAAACCGCTGGATGAAGAGATGATCATTCGCAAGGCCCGCGAAACCGGAGCCATCCTTACGGCAGAAGAGCACAGCATCATTGGCGGTCTGGGCAGCGCGGTCTGTGAGACAGTATGCGCTCATTATCCCGTACCGGTTTTCAGAATGGGACTCAATGATGTGTTCGGCCAGTCCGGCAGCCCGGAAGAATTAATGCAGTATTATGGCTTAACCACAGATAAAATTATGGAAAACATCCAACTTTTGTTGAAAACCAAATAATGTATGGAGGATTTGCATGCTTTTTGTAGAACCACCTTTGATAGGTGGTTTTTTCACTGCTCAAAAATTCGTTTTTCTTTTACTGTCTGAAAGATTTTAAATTCCCGGCGGGTATATGAAGTAGAACCCTCCGGGTGTTACATATGTTTTTTTCTATTGAAGGTGAGGGAGATAGATGCTGGTTCAGTTTTATAACGTCTCCAAAGTTTACGGCAACGGGGTCAAAGCTTTAAATGATATTTCGCTAAAAATCGACCGGGGCGAATTTATTTTTTTGATGGGACCCAGCGGAGCCGGGAAATCAACGCTGGTCAAAATGCTGATCCGTGAAGAAGTACCTACCAGAGGACAAATATTTGTGGCTTCCCGCAGCATTGTGCGCATGAAACGCAGTGAAATACCGGTCCTGAGAAGAAACATAGGTATGGTATTTCAGGATTTTAAACTTCTGGAGAACAAAACCGTCGCAGAAAATATAAGTTTTGCCATGAAGGTAGTGGGAGCCGGTGCCCAAGATATGAGGCAAAGGGTACCCGAAGTGATTAGCATGGTAGGCTTGAAAGGCCGGGAAGATTCATTCCCCAATCAGCTTTCAGGCGGCGAACAACAGCGGGTAGGCATTGCCAGGGCGCTTGTCAACCATCCGCTGATTCTGATTGCCGACGAGCCGACCGGAAATTTGGATATGGATACTTCCATGGAAATTATGGAGCTGCTGTATGATATAAACCGTAAAGGGACGACGGTAATCATGGCAACTCATGCCCGGGAATTGGTCAAAAATTCCTTCAAACGAGTGATCATGCTGGAAGCTGGTTCGGTTTGCTCGGATGAATGCCAAGGTGAGGTCAGTAAATGAGTACAATAAATAATACGCGCTATTTTTTCAATGAAACATTCAAGTCCCTGCGACGCAATCGCTTGCTTAGTATTGCTACGTTATCCACCGTAACGATCTGTATTTTGATTCTGGGTGCAGCCGTTCTTTTAACCATCAATGCCGGCAATTTCATGAACCGGCTGGAATCTGATCTGGAAATGATGGTTTTTGTGGAAGATTCGCTGGATAAAAGTGATCTTCAGGATTTGGGGCAGGAGATCAAAAATATACCCGGCGTAAAAACGGTGCAGTTTATCAGCAAGGATCAGGCGCTGACCAACCTGCAATCCAAGTTTGACGAAAAGGAATATGATCTTAAAAAGACGGTGGGTGATAATCCGCTTCCCAACAGCTTTGAAGTGAAAGCCCAAAACCCACAAGATGTCGCCCAAATTGCCAAACAAATTTTCAAGCTTGAGGGAGTCTACAAAATTAATTACGGTCAGGGACTGGTGGAGAGACTCTTTAAAATCACTCGCTGGGTAAGGATTATAAGCATCGTCCTTATTATTCTGTTGGCCATGGGAGCAATTTTCCTGATCGCCACCACCATCAGGCTGGCAATCTTCGCGCGGCGCAAAGAAATTTATCTGATGAAACTAATCGGAGCGACTGATTGGTTTGTTCGCTGGCCGTTCTTTATCGAAGGTATTTTTTTAGGGTCTGTCGGAGCTTTGCTGGCCGTCATTCTGTTGGCGATCGGCTATGGCACACTGGTAAACAATATGCAAACCGCTGTATTTTTCATTCCCCTGGTAAAAAATCCGACGATGTTATTGGAAATCTATCTGGCTTTATTTGCTGCCGGGGCGGTTCTGGGTTGTTTGGGAACCGGTATTTCTTTAAATCGTTTCCTGGATGTGTAAAAATTTATTTCAACAGATGCAATCCATGCAAAATAAAAATTATGAACAGCTGTTTTTCTTGACTTATTAATACTAATTTTATATTCTGGGGCTTAAGGAGGGGATAATTTGCGGTTAAATCATCGAATTGCAGCGATTTCTGTAGCGTTAATGTTTTTTATGACCATAATTATGCCGGTTTATGCTGATGAAATTTCTGATAAGCAGCAGCAACTGGAAGATGTTAGCCGTCAAATCGATGCCCAGAATCAAATGCTTACCAAGGTTAAAAAGAAAGAAAAAACCATTATGGGTCAGGTACAATCTCTGGAAAAAGACATGCAAAAAACCCAATCTGATTTAGAATACATATCCGGCCGGGTCGATTATTTGCAGTCCAGTCTGGCGGTAACCCAGGATGAAATCGGGATATTAGAAGCAGATTACGAAAAACAGAACGAGATATTAAACCAGCGCCTGGTGTTCATTTATGAAGAAGGTGATATCTCCTATCTGGAGGTTCTGCTGGGG
>JAGFXV010000110.1 GCA_017861475.1 Bacillota bacterium
CCGGTAACTTCATCGGTGGGACCTCCGTGTTTTGGCTATGTATGATTGGTATTTACTTCTTTGCTGATGGCGGCTACGCTCTGGTCGGCCCTTATGGCGCCGAAGTCTGGCCTTCAAATCTGCGGGCGACCGGCATGGGTTCAGCCTATGGCATGGGTGGTATCGGCAAACTCATCGGTCCCGTGATCGTTGCGTTTTTTGCAGGTTCGACCAACCTAGTCAGCCCCAAGGCTACCACCGATGCTATTACCCCGGTTTATATTTTCCTGGCGGTATTGTTTATTATCCAGGCAGTACTTTTTATCTATGCTCGTGAAACGAAAGGCAAAAGCATGGAAGACATTGATGCCGAGTTGGAAGCGGAAAAAGGATCAAAAACTCAACCGGCATAGCCTAAAAAGCTGTTATTAGTAATCAAAGATTGGAGGAAATATCATGTCTGATGATGCAGTAAAAATTGATGTAATTGAGTTCATGGGGAAAAAGCTGAACTTTCTGGACCTGGGTAAAGAAGTAGGTCCTGATGTACCGGTTTATCCAGGTCACATGAAAACTGCTTTTTGGTGGCACAAAACCCATGAAGAAACCAAATTCAGTTTGGGTGAATCCAGTAAATATCCTTACGGGTTCGGAGTAAAAGGGATTATTACCTGTGACCACACCTCAACCCATGTTGATGCAGTATACCATTTTGATCCCAATAAATCACATCTGTCAGTAGATAAAATAACTTTGCAGGAATTAATCACTCCCGCAGCCTGGATCGATCTGTCCTTTGTGCAGGGTCGTGTCCATATAACCCTTGATGCGGTGAAAAGAGGACTGGATGCAGCAGAAGTAACCTTAAAACCAGGTATGAGTTTGCTTTACTGGACTGGAAATGAACCCTATAGCACAATCGATCCTTACCGTTATCTAAGCAATTATCCAGGGCTTGATAAAGAAGCAACCACCTGGCTGCTTGACCAGGGTCTGTTAAATATCGGCACAGACTCACCGAGCCTTGATACCCCGGCAGATCTTGATTATCCCAACCATACGGTGCATGCTGAAAGGGAAATCATCCATACCGAAAGTTTGGTCAATATCACCAAAATACCTAGACACAGCGATTTTTATTATGCCATGTTCCCGTTAAAATTCGTAGGACTGACCGGAAGCCCGATCAGAGCCTTTGCGATATGGGAAGACTAAAATAATTCCCCTTCTCTCTTAATAATATAGATACCCGCAAAGAAGAGACTTTACAGTCTCTTCTTTGTTTATATATTTAATTATCCTGTAAATGTATGCCGTATTGATTAGCCTTACGCCAAATGGTTGTCTGACTGGTACCTAATACGGAGGCAGCTTTACGACTGCTGCCGTATTTATCAATATACTTCTTCAGCAATTCTTTTTCATAAGCTTCTACTTCTGATTTTAATGAAATCGAAGGCAACTCATTTATTACATTGCTAAACAGATGCTCTTCCGAACCAGGGAAATTGATCCCCTGAATGATTGCATCCGGACTTGTAACTACGGCTCTTTCTATTACATTGCGCAGTTCCCTGATATTACCTGGCCAATCATAATCCTGCATGACTTTGATAAGCTGTGGATCGATCGTTTTGTTAAGATTATATTTTTTATTGAACATTCCTAAAAAATGAATAATCAACGGTTCTATTTCTTCTTTTCTTTCCCGCAGAGGGGAGACCATAATGGGAACAACATTTAATCGGTAATAAAGATCTTCCCGGAATTGTTTTGCCTTGATCATTTCACGCAGATTACGATTGGTTGCCGCGATAACTCTAACGTCAATTTTTATGGGCAAATCGCCGCCAACTCTGGTGACCTCGTTTTCCTGCAATACCCGCAGCAGTTTCACTTGCAGGTGAAGAGGGATATCACCGACTTCGTCCAAAAACAAGGAGCCGTTGTTAGCCAGTTCGAAAATTCCCATTTTACCTTCTTTACGCGCTCCGGTGAAGGCACCTTTTTCATAGCCAAACAATTCTGATTCCAATAGACTTTCAGGTATCGCTGCACAGTTGATTTTGATATACGGTTTATCCCGGCGTGGACTTTGATAATGAAGTTCGCGAGCTACCACTTCCTTACCAACACCCGATTCTCCCTGGATTAGAATGGTGGAGTCGACTTTACTAACCCGTGCGATCAGTTCCTGTAATTGTTGTGATGAGGTAGCTTGGGCGATAAAGGAATCTTCCATTATGATTTTGTTTAATTCATTTTCATAATGTCTGCGTAAATGGTTGGCATGCTCCACTTCCTGACGCAGTCTGTCCAATTCGGTCAGATCCCGGGCATTGGTTATGATACGTACCAGTTCACCGCTTTCATTAAAAATGGGGTTGCCGGTGACCAAAATTGACTTGCCGCTTGTTAGTTTTTGGGTTAAAGTGACTGATTTTTTGCTTTCAATGACCATAACAACATCGGAATGATCATAAACACCTGCTTGAGTAAGTTCAAACATATTTCTGCCAACCAGTTCCTCTCGATTTAAGCCGGTTATTCTTTGGTATGCATCATTCATACTCAAAACGATACCATTATTGTCAGTCACAATAATACCGTCAAATGAGGCCTGTATGACAGCATCCAGTTCGTCTTTTAAGGCTTTGGTGTCGGCCAGCTCATTGGAAACTGACTCAAGTTCAGTAACATCATGTATGTTTACCAGGACATTGACCAAATCGCCTTCCTGATTGAAAATGGGTGTCCCTACAAAAACTGCTGTTCGACCGGTTTTTGTTTTTTCCGTATAGCTGACCGGTTCATGGCTTTCAATAACCATTAAAGCCGCTGCTCGCTTATATAAACCTTTCTCCACCAATTCATATAATGTTTTCCCGAGTATATCTTCCGCCTTTATGCCCGTGATTTTTGTATAGGCTTCATTAACACTTAATACTTTTCCTTCTGCATCAGTGATAAACAGACTGTCTAAAGATTTTTTTAAAACAGCATTCAATTGCTCATTGGTTTGCAGCGCGTCATTTAAAATCCTGTTCATGTTTTCAAGATTTGATATATCCTGAACTACTCCGACTGCACCTTTTATTTTATTGTTTTTATCGATAACAGGAGTTCGGTTGGATAGCAGGATCTTGCCTTTATATTCAAGTTTGCGATTATTTTCAATCGAGCCGGATTGAAGTATTTCTGCCAAAGGTCCGTCAGGGAATACATCTTCGTAAGGTTTGCCAATGATATTATTGCGATCCATTTCGAAAATATGTTCGGCAGATTTGTTGAAAATTCGAACCCGTTTATTTTCGTCAATGCTGACGATACCATTGTAAACTGAATCGATGAGCATATTGAGTTCATCCAAAGTTAAATCTTTGCCGGGTTTTAATGCAGAAGTTACTTCATTTTTGTTGTTCTTTTTGCTCATGCTTTATTTCCTTATTCTATTTATTTATTATAATTATTAAATAAATCAAATATCCTATTTATAAGGATAGCACAGGGTTTTTTCAATGTAAAAACCATCTGTTTCTCATTTTTATTTTAAAATGATCGCACAAGAAAGGCATGATTTATGGATTATTTTATTACTTTTCTGGAGGGTATTATTACTTTTATTTCGCCTTGTCTGATGCCCATGTTGCCTATATATATTTCTTATTTCGCAGCCCAAAAAGAAACAGACAACAAATATGCAACCTTAATTAATGCCGGGGGTTTTGTTCTTGGCTTTACACTGGTATTTGCTTCTTTGGGCGCCTTTGCCGGCACAGCCGGAAGTTTTTTAAAGGAATACAGCACAGCAGTTAACCTTTTGGCCGGCATTATTGTTATTCTATTTGGACTAAACTTTATGGAATTAATCAATATCCCGTTTATAAATACCTCCCGTCAGGCTCAAACAGAAGTTTTAAATATGAACTTTATTTCTGCAATTCTATTCGGTATAGTATTTTCAATAAGCTGGACGCCTTGTGTGGGCGCATTTTTAGGATCAGCGTTAATGCTGGCAGCCACCAGTGGTGAAAGTCTTCAGGGTATTTTATTGCTTTTGTGTTTCTCCCTGGGATTGGGCATACCGTTTATGATCAGTGCCATTCTAATTGACAATCTAAAGTCGGTTTTTGATTTTATCAAACGCAATTACAGAATGATCAATTTAATTTCCGGTTTACTGCTGGTGGTGGTTGGATTTATGATGATGACCGGTTTGTGGGGGAACTGGCTGGCAATACTATCAATTTAGGAGGGATCGCTTATGAACGCTAAATTTAAGAATCTCATTTGGATTTTGATTTTTGTTATATTTCTAGGCCTGGCTTATTATGCTTACCAGGATCTTTTGGCTGGTTATAGGACCCAACAGGAAAATCAGCTGCAAAACGATTTATCTGTCAAGGATGATGCAAAGAACAGTTCTGCTCCTGATTTCAAAGTGTTTGACAGTCAGGACCGGGAGATAAAACTATCTGAATTTAAAGGCAAACCCGTCGTATTGAATTTTTGGGCTTCCTGGTGCCCGCCATGTCGCAGTGAAATGCCTCACTTTAACGAAGTCTATGTCCAGACCGGTGAAGATGTGGTTTTTATGATGGTTGACCTGGTTGACGGCCAGCGGGAAACGCAAGCCAAGGGACAAGCGTTTATTGAAGAACAGGGCTATGATTTTCCGGCTTATTTTGACAACGAGCAAATCGCGGCACAAATCTATGGCATTTCATCCATACCGACCACTTATTTTATCAATTCAGAAGGCAATATTGTGAAAGCCTATCGGGGAGCAATTAATAAAGACACATTGCAGAAGGGGATCGATCTGATAAGACCATAACGAATATATTACAAATGTCACCATTTCTCTGTGCTTTTAATAGTATGTAATATAAATTAATTGGAGGAGAACATGGTGACGCAAATTACCTCAAGTATTTCAAGATACCATCGAACCTGCTGTAAAACTTCCAACAAGACTTCCGGTAATATCAAAAGCAAATCAAAGTCATACCCTGCAGGGGATACAGCAAATTGCAAAGATCCTGCAAACACTTGCTCCAAATTTGCTTATCAAAAAGCCAATGTAACCGTTCCAGTAATGGTTAAACCATTTGTCCAGGTAGGTCCTGCCAATTCCTTTTGCTGCAACACACCAACTATTGATAACTTTCAATTCAAACCTCACGGCGACAAACAAATATGCTGTTTCACCATCAGCCAGGAAATATGTGTGGAAATACCGGTTCAATTTGGAGCCCAGGTCTGTTCTGGTGAACCATGGATAGACTGTCATGAAGTTTCGCTTAAACCTTGCTGAGACTATGACACCGAATAACAATAGTAGCCATATTATAGTTATTATTGAGAAAGGAGGTGTTATGATGTCTTGTTGTAAGACTTCCCGGACAGGCTGCAATATGCAGATCGATTACAGCAAACTAATACTTGGAGAACGTATTTTACCTTTTATATTTGAACTTGATATGGATCTGTCGGTTCTTGATCCTGTCGATGGACAAAACCAGCGTTTTTGTTATCGGGTCACAGGGGTAGGGGAGAATATATCAACGTATGTTAGCTTGGTTCATTGGGTATTGTCTTTATGCCCGAATATAAAATTAGATCAGATCGTAAATATTGAAGTAACCATTGGCGAAGAGAAGCAAACCGTTATAATAGGTGAAAATGTTGAACTATTAATTCCTCCAGATACTGATCCAGATACAGGATGCCCAGGATTGAAATTTGATTTTCCAATCAGTAAAGTCCTG
>JAGFXV010000111.1 GCA_017861475.1 Bacillota bacterium
AAATGATCGGCAAGCAAAATCGTTACGAGAAGAATTGAAAAAAGACAAGACTTTTTTACTGAATCTGATGTCGTCACCCGGTTCGGGCAAAACAACAACGGTAGTAAGAACCATCGAGGCTTTGAAAAATGAAATGAAGATCGGCGTATTGGAAGCAGACATTGACTCGGATGTTGACGCCCGTACGGTTTCACAGACAGGGGCCAAAGTGATCCAGCTGCATACCGGAGGGATGTGCCATCTCGATGCAGCTATGACCCGACAAGGTTTGAAGGGATTGGGAACAGAAGAGCTTGATTTTGTCATCCTGGAGAATATAGGCAATCTGGTATGCCCGGCTGATTTTGATACCGGTTCATCGAAAAATGCCATGATTTTAAGTGTACCGGAAGGCGACGACAAGCCTCTGAAATATCCTTTAATGTTTTCGATTGTTGATGTTTTGCTGATTAACAAAATAGATACGATCAGTTTATTTGATTTTGATTTTGCAGCAGTAAAAGAACGGGTTACAATATTGAACCCCAATATCAAAGTGATTCCCATCTCCGCAAAAACCGGCGAGGGAATTGAGGAGTGGGCCGATTGGCTGCGTACCGAAATAAAAACATGGCAGGACAAGTAGCACAATCATAATACTAAATTCGGGAGGGTTTACATAGTGACAAAAGAAAAAGTACTGGATCTGGCCAATAAAATCAGTATGACAAAACGCGGTGAAGCCAACGAAGTAAAAGCAGACGGGCCTGAGTACATCATTCTGGATCCGCTGGTTACGGATGAAATGGCCGAAGTAGCACTTTATCTGGAGCATGGAAAACCTCAGAACGCTGCCATGGTTGCAGCTAAGTGCGGCAAACCGGTTGAAGAAGTAGAAACAATCCTGTCCCGGATGGCTCAGGATGGCACCTGTATCAGCAATCATGTTAACGGTGTTGACTATTATAGTCTGATCATCTGGGTACCGGGCGTGATGGAGCTCATGGTGCTGAACCGTGAAAACATCATGAAATATCCGCAAATCACCAAGGCCTTTATGGATCATGCCCGGGAAGATGCTGCCAAGGTAGCTGGGAATATTCCCCCGGGGCTGGGCATCATGCGGGTCATTCCGGTCCTAAGTGCGATCGACGGTGAAACTAGAAGAGCCTCTTATGAAGAGGTATGTAAATATATCGAAGAAAATGAGCTTTTTGCGGTGGGTGATTGTCAATGCCGCGTTGCCGCCCGTCAGCACGGACAAGGATGCGGACATACAGCTGAAGATATATGTCTTGTATTTGGCCCGCTGGCCGATTATGAAATTCGTACAGGAAGATCCAAACGGATCACCAAGGAAGAAGCTTATGCTGTGATCGATAAGGCGGAAAGAGAAGGCTTGATCCATCAGATACCCAATTTGATGGGCCCGGGGAAAACCACCACCATATGCAATTGCTGCGGATGCTCCTGTCTTTCCTTAATCAATTCCAACCTTTATCGCAACTCTGACCGGATCCGCTCCAACTATGTTTCAGAAGTTGATCAGGATAAATGTGTAGCTTGCGGCCAATGTGTGGAATACTGTCAGGTCAATGCATTAACACTGGGCCAGAATTTGTGCTCCAGGAATGCTGCCGCTCCGATGGTAAAAGAAACGCCCTATGATACCGAGTGGGGACCGGACAAATGGAATTTTGATTATCAGCACCGCATGGTTGTCACTGAAGAAGGAACCAGTCCGTGTAAAACGGAATGCCCGGCTCACATTGCCATTCAGGGATATATCAAAATGGCTTCCCAGGGAAGATATAAGGAAGCGCTGGAACTGATCAAAAAAGATAATCCCTTCCCGGCTATCTGCGGAAGCATTTGCCCAAGAAAATGTGAATCTGCATGTACGAGAGCAGATGTGGATGATCCCATTGCCATCGATGAGATAAAGAAATTCATTGCTGAACAGGATTTAAAATCTGATCATCGTTTCGTGCCGGAAAAGAAAGCAGCCAGACTGGAAAAAATCGCGATCGTCGGTTCCGGACCGGCAGGACTTTCCTGTGCATATTTCCTGGCGGTGGAAGGATATCAGGTAACCGTGTTTGAAAAACAACCCGCACTCGGCGGTATGCTAACCCTGGGAATCCCCTCCTTCAGACTGGAAAGAGAAATCATCAAATCCGAAATCGATATTCTGAAAGAACTGGGCGTCGAGTTTCAGACCGGTATTGAGATCGGCAAAGATATGACCATGCACGAACTGCGCCGGACCGGCGGATATAAAGCCATTTATCTGGCAATTGGCGCGCAGGCCAGCAGAAAACTGGGACTGGAAGGCGAAGATGCTGAAGGTGTAATGGCAGGGGTGGATTTCCTGCGCAAGGTAAACCTCGGTGAAGATATGAAACTGGAAGGACAGACGATTGTCATTGGCGGCGGAAATGTTGCCATCGACGTTGCCCGGTCGGCGGTTCGCATCGGTGCTGTACCAGTCGAAATGTTCTGTTTGGAAACCCGCCAAACAATGCCGGCCCGTGAGGAAGAAATCGCAGAAGCCGAAGCTGAAGGAATCACCGTAAATAACTCCTGGGGACCGAAAAGGATTTTCGTGGAAAATGGACATGTAGTGGGTTTGGAATTTAAAAAATGTATTTCGGTCTTTGATGCAAATGGAAAGTTTAATCCCGTCCTTGACGAAAACGAAACTATGACGGTAAAGGCGAACAACGTTTTAATTTCGGTAGGACAGGCAATGGATTGGGGACTGCTTTATAAAGGCTCGGAAATGGAATTTAATCCGAACGGAACCGTAAAGGTAGAAGATCTAAGTTATCAAACCGGTGATGCGGACGTATTTGCCGGCGGAGATGTGGTAACCGGTCCGAAGTTTGCTATTGATGCCATTGCCATGGGCAAACAAGGTGCCATCTCGATTCATCGCTACATTCATGGAGACAATCTGACTCTTGGCCGTGAGCGGGATTATCATGCACTCGATAAAGAAAACGTGATTCTTGATGGCTATGATCGTATGCCCAGACAAAGAACAGCTCATATAGATGCCAACAAATCAAAAGAAACCTTCAAGGATTTACGGGTCACCTTTACAGAAGAACAGATCAAGAAAGAGACAGAACGTTGCCTGGGCTGCGGCGCAGTAGTTGTGGATGACTATCAGTGTGTCGGCTGCGGAATATGTACGACCAAATGTAAATTTGACGCCATCAAACTGGTAAGAAAATACGATCATTCATCTGTTCGACCCAAGGAAATCGGACCAACCATTATGAAATACATGAGGGAACGTTATCAGCGAATTGCGGAGAAAAATGCAGGAAAATAATCAATACAACATATTTATTAAAATTGAGGTGAGATCGCTTGCATGAACTAGGAGTCGTTATTGAAGTTGTTCATTCAGTTGAATATTTTGCCAAAGAAAACGGATTAACCAAGATTGATACCTTGGTTCTGCAAATCGGTGAACTTTCCTCAATGGTTCCGCAATATATTGAAGCTTGTTATCCTGCGGCAACGGATGGAACGTTGCTGCAGGATACGAAATTAAAGATTGAAATTTTGCCGGGCAATGCGATCTGCCAAAAGTGTACGCAAGTGTTTAATCTTATTGAAAATCATGGCAAATGCCCAACCTGCGCAAGCGAAGAATGGGAATTGCTGTGCGGCAAAGAGTTTATCATCAAAGAAGTCATTGCCTGTTAGGAAAACTAGGGGAGCCCACCGGAAGATTCCAGCGCGCTCCATTGTTCAAGTTCTTTAGTTTTGCTTTGTTACGTTATGAACGTCCCGGTGTAACGCCCGGTGTAACGCCTTGGGCAGCAATAAAGAAGCTATTAAAAAAGAATTTAAACAGTTCAGCATATTTTGCAATGAATCGGGATTTGATTTGGAGTTATAATCATATGAAGATAGCCAACATTTTATACGGGGCAAATCTTATCAATGACGATGATGGAGGATGTCATAATTATGAACCTGATCAAGCTCAGAGATGCAGAAGCGAAATTCCTGGCACAATATCCCGGAGGATTCTCCGACCCGGAGATGCTCGAAATTGCCAAAAAACATAAACCTGAAAAAATGAACAAACTGACGCAGGAGAGTCTGGCTCCGAAAAAATTTAAAGATCCCGACCAAATCATTGCGTCCATGGTCAAAATCGTCAGCCAGTCCTCAATGGTTTCCGTATTTGAAAAACCCCGCTTCAGAGATTTGGCCCAATCCCTGTACTCCGATGAAAAAGAGCGGCTGGTCCTGGGGTTAAAAGAAATGCTGCACGGCAATCAGGGATTTGGCTTTGAACTGATGTGTGATCTTTTAGGTGAATATAAGCTGGCCAAATGGACCTTGCTGACCATATGCCTCTTATATTACCGGCCGGAGACAGAAGTTTTTATCAAGCCCACCACCACCAAATGGATCATCCAGCACTATGAGCTGGAAGGACTGCAATACAGCCCCCGGCCGACATATGAATTCTACCGGGGCTACCGGGATCAAATCAACCATATGAAAGCCCAGTTGGGTCCTTCACTACAGGTAAACAATGCAGCTTTCACGGCCTTTCTATATTTTACTTATGCAGATGACCAAGGGATTTTCCCCAATGGCTTGCCGCGGAAATAAAACAGGAAAGATCTTTAGCTTTGTCACTTGTTTTGAAGTACCCGTTCTGCAAATCGGTTCGT
The DNA here is from genome assembly GCA_017861475.1 of Bacillota bacterium. Classification (GTDB taxonomy): domain Bacteria; phylum Bacillota; class Syntrophomonadia; order Syntrophomonadales; family Syntrophomonadaceae; genus Syntrophomonas_B. Next base: position 4,686 of record JAGFXV010000111.1, read on the forward strand.
TAGGCTGAGAATTTTTTCATATTTCAATAGTGTGTTCAGCCAATGAGCGGGGATGTTGGAAAATCCATAATAAACGCCCGCCATACTGCCGGTGATTGCGCCCACTGTATCGGTATCCCAACCTAAGTTTACTGCTTTCAGCACTGCGTCTTCAAACGATGATGTGGTAAGAAAGCTCCAGAGAGCAGCTTCCAGGGATTCAACCACATAGCCCCCGGATTTTATTTCACTCTCAGGAAGGTTGGGAAGTTCGCCGCTAGTAATTCGTTTGAAAAAGCTTAACTGCTTACCTAATTTCGAGTCTGCAAATATAACTTGAGATTTCATAATCATAGTATCAAAGGCTTTTTGGGGACTGCTCCCGGATAGTAATTCCTTTACAAACAGCGAATACAAACAACACGCCAGTTGACTACGCGGATGCCCGTGCGTTATCCTGGAAACTTCACAAATCCTTTGCATCATGATTTTATCGGTTTCATGGGCAAAGAATATGGCTGCCGGGAGAATTCGCATCAGGCTTCCATTGCCATTACTCTCTGCATTGGTGGGACCCGCATTAAAGGGGGCAACCCCGAAGATCAATCTCTTCATAGCTATGGTTGTAGTGGCACCTATATCAAAGGACTTACCCGACGGGGTCATGTAGCCGTCACGATACCATTTAACAAATCGCCGGGCAATATCCGGAGGATTGTACCCTACCTTATACAGACTTTCAGCCAGGCATAACGTTAGGGAACTATCATCAGACCACGCCCCCGGTTCAAGACCGTATACGCCTCCCCCCGTCATATCCGTAACCGGGTTTTTCCTTATTTCTGCTTTCGTCATGAACTGGACCGGCAATCCCAAAGCATCACCGATTACAACTCCCATGACTCCACCTGTTATTGCCTCTTGTTTCAAATGTAAAACTCCCTTTTATTACTATGAGTTCCCAGCACTGCTCTCCCCTTCCTCATCATACTATAATTATGGGATTGTGAGGCATTGCTTTAGTTAGCTTCAATTTAATTCGTGAACATTATGCAAATTATTATTGCTATTCCCATTCCCGTTTGTCAATGTGAAATAATGAATGACAGGAATACCGTCACCATATGGATTTTGAAAATATGTGCGATAATGTATGAAGTATCGTAAATGCATTGGATATGGAGTTTTTCAGTAATGGATAAGACGGATTTTAAAGCATATGGTTTTTCCAGAGAAATATTAGCGGCCCTGGATAAATTGGGCTATGAAACAACCACTGAAGTCCAGGAACAGGTGCTGCCCTATGCGATCGAAGGCAGAGATCTGATCGTGAAGGCTCAAACCGGCAGTGGCAAAACAGCTGCCTTCGCCATACCGATTTGTGAAAGGATCGTATTGGAACAAAAGAAACCTCAGGTATTGGTGCTCACCCCCACGAGAGAGCTGGCAGTACAAGTCCGGGAAGATTTTGCTGATATTGGCCGCTACAATCGCATCAGGGTGGCGGCTATTTACGGTCAACAGCCGATGTATATCCAAAAAAGTCAGCTCCGCCAGCGAGTGCATGTCATTGTTGCCACCCCGGGAAGATTGCTGGACCACTTGCAGCAAGGGAATGTCAGTTTCGATGAAATCAAGTACCTGGTGATCGATGAGGCAGATGAAATGCTGAACATGGGCTTTATTGATCAGGTGGAGGCTATTCTCAATGAGATCCCCTTTAATCGGATCACCATGCTATTCTCAGCCACCATGCCGGATGCCATTGAACAAATATGCCATCAATACATGCGCGATCCCAAGCGGATTGAAGTTGCTTCTCAAAACCCGACGACCGCAAGGATCGAGCAGTTTTACTACACCGTCGAAGAGCATGATAAGTTTGATCTTCTAAATCTCATTCTAAATACCATGCAACCGGAACTCAGCCTGGTCTTCTGTCATACCAGAGAAAAAGTGGACCAGTTGGTTCAGCGGATGAAAGCGAAGAGATATCGCTGCCGGGGCTTGCATGGCGGTATGGAACAAAGGGATCGGCTGTCGATCATGCAGAGTTTTAAGAACGGGAACTTCCCGCTTCTCATTGCTACCGACGTTGCCGCCAGAGGAATCGACATCGAAGAACTGAGCCTGGTGATTAATTATGATATTCCTTTTGATAAGGAAAAATACGTTCACCGGATTGGACGAACCGGTCGGATAGACAATAAAGGTACAGCCATCACCTTCGTCTCCGCCGGTGAGTTTAAAATGCTGCAGGAAATCGAGCAATATGTGGGCTATGAAATTGCAGAGAAAGCGCTCCCCTCAGCTGAAGATCCGATATTGGTGAGTGCTCTTCCTGATGACAGGTTAACAGCCAGGTCAAGCTCCAAGCGTGACCGGCGCGGCCAACTAAATAAAGAAGTTACAAAAATACGAATCAATGCAGGCAGGAAAAAGAATATGCGACCCGGCGATATCCTCGGCGCTCTTACCAATATTGAATGCGTTAGCGCGAGTGATATTGGAATTATTGATGTGCAGGACTATTATTCATATGTAGACATCCTGGCCAATAAAGGCAGCCTGGTCCTGGAAGCACTACAAGATATGCCGATCAAGGGCAAAAAGGTCAGCGTTAAAAAGCTCGACTAATTCGTTGTTGTCATAACCCCGTACCCTTAACACACGTATTGTTTATTTTTCTTCTAATCATAATCAGCTATTTAAAATAAAATTTATTGTATATAATTATTGCTACAATTGCAATAATGATAATCCATAATATCCAATCTTGATTTGTTATCCACTCAATATCTTGACTCGGAACAATTGAAAATATATACATAATATTTTATCTCCATGTGTAATATGGGGGCGCTTCCCTTGTTACACTGTCCGCTCTAGACACTCTCATCCCCAACCAAACTACCCTTATCCAATCTGGCATTAACCGCTTTGCCAAGCAACTTGTAAATCGTGGCGGCAACCGGCACGCCCAACAGTACGCCGG
>JAGFXV010000112.1 GCA_017861475.1 Bacillota bacterium
CCTCTTTGCCGGCCGGCTGCCGGTACACTCGTTCCAGAACTTTTCTCGTCCGTATCACCAGTTCTTCCGGCATAAAAGGCTTGGCAAGGTAGTCCTCACTGCCCATTTCCAACCCCACGATCCGGTCAATATCTGCATCCCGGGCGGAAATGAATATGACCGGAATATCCGGATTATTTGCTTTGATCTCATGAATCAACTGATAGCCATTGATACCCGGCAGCATAATGTCCAGTATCCACAGATGCGGTTGAATCCGCGCTGCACGTGCCTCTTCCCCGGAAAAGAAGGCGATGACCTGCCAGCCCTGCCTTTCCAAGTAGGTAACCAGTAAATCGCTGATGTTTTCGTCATCCTCTACCAATGCAATCAATTTCCCCATGATCCTTTTCATCTCCTATACAGCCGCAGTCATATCATGTTCTATGGATAGACTTTCCAAGTACCGGCTATTCTGTTGATTCAATTCTACTTTCCGCCTGATTAGCGAAGTAAATCCTGCAGGAAAACACCTGCAGGATGTTCATTTATTTTTGTATCGCTTCAACCTTCGACAGGGTCGTTTTCAATTCCTCTGTGGTTTGTTTATAATTATCCAGCATTTTTTCCAGGGTTGATTTAATTGCTTTGCTGTCATTGTTTGTAATTGCCTGGTCCAATTCGTTCTGCAGTGTTAAGCCGGCATCCATTGCTATACCATCGTCAAAGTTCATAACATAATTACTGCTGCCGTTTATTTGAAAGCATCCGGTTTTAACTGTGTCAGCCTCAGCATTATTTGCATCCTTTGTCGCAATGGTAACGGAAACGACCTCTCCATCCGCGTTGTTGCCCTTGTAAGCCTTTACATCCGCACCTTCAGGCAATTTAGCATTTTTCATTATTTCCTGCAGTTCTTTTTCGGAAACCGGAGTAAGCTTTTCCAGATCAAAATCTTTCTCTACCCCGGTTGTTTTTTTGGTGATGGTAATTGCGTTAGTATCAATTGTGCCATCGATGATTTGCAAAACCGGCTCCACGCTCTGCCGTTCATCAATCGCTTTTTCCCATGCCGTCTGCAATTCCGGAGCGTATTCATGGGTCAGATAAGACATAAACTTTTTGTATTGAACCTGAGAGAAACCGGAAGACATAGAAGCAGCGCTTACGGTGACAAATTTGTTATCCGTCTCATCGGCAGCGGCGGTCCCCGCCTGATACGCGAAAGAAGCTCCTGCCAACAGGGCAATCATCAACATCCCTAATACGATCTTTTTGAATCTCTTCATTATTATCTATTCCTCCTTATGTTTTGTGCCGGATCCTGGCCTGTATTTATAGTAAGGGGGAAATGTATCATAAAATCCGGCAAGATTATGTTAAATTGTGAAAAAAGCTCAAGCCTCAGATTATACACGTTGTCATTTTTAATACAGGAAAATAACAGCGAGATTTCACCTATGTTATGTTTGCATAGGAAAAATCTCGCCGTATATTACCTATATTTTATCTCATCATGAGACATCATCTTATGCTTAAAAAATTACTCCCCGGCTCTTCTGGGCAAGAATATAACCCCAAATCCAAGTATCTCTGGAGGTGTCAGCAACCCCGTCCCCGTCATACTCCTATAATATATACTCTTTCGCCGGGTTACCGGAGAAGTCTGCTATTTCTGCCTTGGCATTTTCCAGATAAAAAACTTCAAAAATCGGATTGTCAGCCGTATTGTAAATCGATCTTACCAGTTCACTGGTTTCAATGATTTTCTGTTTTACTTTCATATCCTGAGAGAAAACCACTTCCCCGCTCAGTCGGATCCAGGCAAAAGCGGGACTGGCAATACACACTTCTACAAAAGGACATTGGTTGATCTGGGTGTACACATTCTTTTGATTACTCGTGCAAAAATACAGCTTGCCGCCTTCTTCAAGCATAAACTGAAAAGGACGTACCTTCGGCTTGCCATCTAGCCCAATGGTTGCAAAATACTGCACCGGATTCTCCTGTAAAAACTTTACCACTTCATTCATGTAAACAACCTCCCTGATTTTCTGTTGCAAATTTCTCTTTGCAAGTAAATAATAATTCCATGGGGAATATTCGTAAAGTAAGCACAATAAAGTGGTGTAGGTACCCAAAAGTAACTATTGGAGGTCTTCAGTAATGTCAAAAGTTTTACCGCCTTGCCCGGTGGAAACAACCTTGCAACTTATCGGCAGCAAGTGGAAAGTCCTCATCCTCCGCGATCTGATTGACGGGACCAAAAGATTCGGGGAATTAAAAAAATCGATCGGGAATGTCAGTCAAAAAGTACTGACCCAGCAATTGCGAATGATGGAGGAGGATGGTCTGGTTCATCGCGAAATTTTTGCAGAAGTCCCGCCAAGAGTAGAATATTCACTAACTGATACCGGCATGAGCCTGAAGCCCGTTCTGACCGCCATGAGCTGCTGGGGGGAAGATTATAAATCGAGGTTTTAAAACCACTTTGCTAAATCTATGGATGTGGAGGTAGCTTTTTTGGATTTAATAAAGATCATTGAAAAAGGGGAAGGTCCCCATCTTGATTTTAAAGAAATGATTCCGAGAGATTTGGGGAAAGTGATTGCTTCGTTCGCCAGCTGTGGCGGCGGAATTATTTTAATAGGGATTAACAAAAATCAGCAAGTCATTGGGGTTGAAACAAAGGAACTGGATGGTTTGTGGCAACATGTTGACGAGGCTATACAAAAAGTGCATCCTACGTGTCATTGTGATTATGCCAGCGAAGAAATGCAAAACCGAAGCATTATGGTTATAAAAATCAGGGCAGGCAATCATCCCTTATATTATTACAACGCTACTCCCTATATAAGAGAAGGTACGTCATCCCGTCCAGCCAGTCCGGAGGAGGTCGAAAACATGGTGCTGGATTTCCATTTTGAACAAGGATTAAGGGCCGTTTTAAATGAACTTAAAACCATTAAGCAGATCATCGATGGTCAAATGTTTGTCCTGGAGTTACCAACCGATTCATGGAAACAACTGATTCTTAGAACCAGCAGCAATGGCCAGGATACCATCTTAAATCAGGTGAATTCCATTTACCAGCAAATTTTAATATGGAACAGTCACGCCATTGTGGTTCGGAACCTAAAAAATGAAGAATATAGTTTTATGTACCCCTTCAAAGGATTAATTGGGGAGTTTTTTGATAAAAGAAAAAGTTCATTATCAATTACCTTGGATAATTCAATAATATCATTGGAAGATAGATTGGCTTTGCGCATCTCCTGATCGTTAATGCAGGAAAATAACGGCGAGATTTTCCTATGTAAACATAACATAGGAAAAATCCCGCCGAAAATTTCCACGTAGTGTGTCTCACCTTTAGAATCACATTTCGGTGTAATAAGTTTAACTGCTCCAAGACATGCTAAGAAAAAAAGATTGGGAGAACGATATATATGGATATTAAAAAAGCTACAGAAATATTTGATTCACTAGGGGTTATTGAAGTCAAATACAAGAATTCACCTGTATGGATAGAGAAGATTGATGCTGACCGCGTTCAAGTTCGTGATATTGAAACAAACCGGCGTTTTGATGTTTCAGTTTATGATTTGGTTGAAGGAAATTAGGAGCTTTAGCAATAATATCTGTAATCACGATGATTTTGATTGTGGCTGTAGGGATTTATTTTTATAATAATCCTTATTAAATTTTATACCTTAACAGCAGCATATAAAAACAAAGTGCCAGTAAGGCAAAGAACGAGTGTAATAATTAAATAAACTGCAGGCTTATAGCAATGAGCAGCTGCCCCAAATAGTACAACGAGAGGTTTGCGGCCCGCATGGAGAATTTCTGCGTGCCGCCGAAAGTGTTGAAAATCATAATAACGTCGCTGGCGGTTAAGAACACTGCCCCTATGACATACAGCAGGGCACTCGTTGAGCCGGGATTGGAAATGAAATTACCGATAGCTACGGCAGTCATCAGGACGATAGCGCCAATATATACGTAGCCGAATATTTTGAAAGCCTTTTGTACTTCTGCAATCTTGCTGAAGATCCAATAGAGCAGAATTCCTGCCGCAACCGCGCCGAAGATCAAACTCACAAGCAGATTGGTCGACAACAGGCTCAGTGCGACCAGATACATGATGTGCCCGCTTAAAAATGAAGCGATGCCAAGTAAGAAAATTTTCTGCCCGCTTTTCTCAAACACAAAGCGGAGATTAAGAAATACATCGCCGATTCCGCCAAGCAAGAGACCGATAACGACCAGCCTGGCAAAGCTGTGGTTAGCTGCAAGCTGCATGCTTAAAACACCAATAATAATGAATACCAGTGCAGCGCTGCCCTTGAGTATAACGGCTGGAACGTATTTTTTCTTATTCTCGACCAAGATGAAAGCGATCTGTATGGCAAATCCGATTATGCAAAGAAGAAGATAACGCATGTTTAAGTCCCCCTCTATAAATATTAAGTTGATTCTATTATATGATAAAATTTAACAATACTATCGATATTATGGCTTACAAAAAAACCCCTCTCTCACTTAATCCTTATAAGCGAAAGAGGGGTTAATTTCTTTTTTGGCGGAGGCGTGTGGGAATCGAACCCACCCACCGCAGGATCACTACGGCGCAAACTGGATTTGAAGTCCAGGCGACCCACCAGGACCGATCCGCCTCCATGATTTCATTTTTGTTCTGCTGCTCGCTACATGAGTATATTATCCTTTGGGCAAAAAGTCAAACCTAGCCGCTGCCGGTTGCGGCATACAAAAAGGACCGGGCTTTGAGCGGCATCATGCTTGAAAAGCGCATGCCGGCCAGCCAAAGCCCGCCCCCTCCTCTATTCGATCTTCTTATTCCGGCTGGGTGATGATCACAGATTCCACTTCGTAGCCGCGGTCTTTTAGTGCGTCTACTACATCCTGGCACTCCAGCTCTTCGATTCTGATAACCATTTTGTATTTGTTGTACTTTTTGTCGTAGAAAACTACGGTGTTGACGATGTTTTTTCCTTTTTCGGCGATCATGCCGGTGATATCGGCAATGGTCCCGACCCGGTCGGAGGTGTAGAAGTCGATCCGGGTATGGGGTCTGGAGACGCCCAGGATATCGATAAAGGCGTCAAAAATATCGGTTTCGGTGATGATCCCGACCAGTTTTTCATGTTCATCGATAACCGGCAAACCGCTGACTTTGTTGAACCGCATCAGCCGGGCGGCGGTTTCGATATAATTTTCGGGACCTATGGTGAGGAGTTTTTGCTTTTTGGGCAGGACATCTTTGATTTTGGTTTTAGCCAGCAGATAATTGAGTTCATGTATACTTAGTGTGGTGGCCATTGACGGAGAAGCCTGATTCAAATCAGAAATCGTTATAATCCCGACAACCTTGTCTTTATCCACGACCGGCAGGCGGCGGATATTGTTTTCTTTCATTAAGGAAAACGCTTCGGTCACACTGGTATCCAGTCCTACCGTACGGGGATTTTCAGACATCCGATTTTTAACCTTCATGGTATCGCCTCCTTGATTTCGTTGACTACAACTTCGTTATTGCTAGCCTCCCAGATAGGCTTTCTTGACTTCTTCGCTCTTCATCAGTTGCTCGGCTGTTCCCTGCAAAACGATTTCTCCGGTTTCTATAACATATGCTTTGTCGGCTACGGATAATGCCATGTTGGCATTTTGCTCAACCAGCAAGATGGTGGTTCCGCGGGAATTTATATCTTTGATGATCTCAAATATTTCTTTGACCA
>JAGFXV010000113.1 GCA_017861475.1 Bacillota bacterium
CCTGCAGACCGCCCACCAATATAAAGAGTCCGGCAAAAAAGAAAATGGTCGGCCATTCTACAGAGAGAAGCACTTCCTCCGGTTCTTCCCGGGTGACCAGCATGAGCAATCCCGCTCCCAACAGTGCAACCGTAGCAGATTCCAGGTGCAGGCTCTGGTGAAGCAGGAACCCTAAAATGGTTATGGCCAAAACCGATAAAGATTTCTTTAAAATCTTCCAATCGGTGATACTTTGAATTTCATTTAGCTCCATAAGCTGTTCTATTTTGTTCTTGTCAGCTGTAAGATCCTTTTTGAAAATCACTACCAGAATTACGATCGTAACTGCAAGAATAATAATTGCTGGAGGAGCCATGTTTATTATAAAATCCATAAAACCAAGTCCGGTCGCACTGCCAATCATAATATTGGGCGGATCACCAATTAACGTGGCCGTACCGCCAATATTTGAAGCAATAATCTCTGTAAACAAATAAGGAAGAGGAGATATCTCCAGACGATCGGCAAGTGCATATGTCACCGGAACAATTAAGAGCACCGTGGTAACATTATCCAGCAAGGCTGAGGCTACTGCCGTAATCAAACCCAACACTACCAATAAAGCAACCGGCTCACCTTTGACCATTTTGGCAGACTTGATAGCCATGTACTCAAAGACACCGCTCTTTCTGGTAATCCCTACGATCACCATCATCCCGATCAACAGTAAAAGCGTATTAAAATCAACATGCTCAATGGCTTTCTCCTGATGAATAACCCCCAGGACAATAACCAACACTGCACCGAGCCAAACCACTACTGTTCGATGAATCTTGTCAGCTATGATGAACGCATAGGTAATTAAGAATATTGCAATGGAAAGCCAGAAATATATCAAAGAACGTCCTCCTTTAAAGTGTCATTCCTCAACGTCTTATAGCATTATCTTTACCAGATCAAATAATAAAACGCAATGGAAGCAGACAGGGCTATCATCACCCAGAATAAGGTCCTGAACAGTTCTTTTTTCACTTGCTCGGCAAGTTCTTTCATATTATTTCACCTCCTTAAAATAAAAAAGCCTACAAAAAAATGGATAACCTGTTAAACAGGCTACCCACCCCAGTAAGCCGATTTCTCACTGATAAAAAACCATATTCCCGGTGAAAGGAACGTAGGCTTTTCATCTCCACATCCCTAATTTTCATCAGGATTGCTTTGACCGTTGTTTGAATATTTAATTATCATTCCCTAACAAATATATCATAACAGTTTATCTCTGAAGACTCAACCGTTATCAACATAACCAGGATCAGTTGCTTTTTCAGGCAGCGCTGCCAAAACACAGCGGATGGTTACCGCAGCGATTACGATCGCGCCTCCTGTCAATACAAGCGGACCGGGCTTCTCCCCCAGCATCAGAAATACCCAGAGAGGATTCAGCAACGGTTCAATGACCAGGATCAGAATGGCTTCCAGCGCCGGCGCATGCTTGATGGCCTTGGCATATAAGGTATAAGGTATGCCAAGCTGTACAACGCCCAGAATGAGCAGCAACAGCCAGCCATGGGCGTTGGGAGCAGACACGGACAGAAATGGAAGTCCGATCACCGCCGTCAATATATTGCCTAAGAATATCGATTCCAAGGGCGACCCGTCTTTTTGCATGCGCATAAAGACCGTCGATAGTGCAAAAGTCACTCCGCTGCCAGCCGCTATGATATTGCCCCAGATCCTATCCGTACTGAGATTGTCAAGGAAAAACAGGGACATTCCACCCAGTACAATGAATACCGTTACCCAATCGTACAGCCGTGTTTTTTCTTTTAAAAGCCAGGCAGCCAAAAATGCCACATAAACAGGAGCCGTAAACTGCAACAGAATGGCATTGGCAGCCGTGGTTGTTTTGGTGGCAGTGACAAACAGTATGGTCGTGGCTGAATAGGCCAGCGCCGCTCCGATCTGGGGAAAAGACCAATTGATTTGTGGTTTTTTCAGGATCAACAGCATAACGATGGCGGCGATGCCGCCTCTGGCACCGGCAATCGCCAGCGGATGCGCATTGACCGATTTTATCAATAATCCACCCAGGCTCCACATGGTAGCCGTAGCAGCCAGCAGGAGCCAGGCTTTTTTTCTCTCATCCATCTTATAACTCCGATTGTTTCAAAATACATTATCTACTATAATCAGAGCTCCGTCACTTTACAATAACAAAATCATGAAGAAATAATAACGCTTACTCCTGCCTTACATATTCAAGTATTCAGCAAGATCGGGGTAATCGCCGTAAAGGAAGAAGAATATCCGGAATAATATAAGCCAGCCCCGGTACAACAAGCGACAAGGGCTGGCCTATATGATTTAGATCTTCATGCTGTCAGTAAGGAAGGTTTTGTATTTGCCTTAAGGCTAACGCTGATGAATCTATCCTTAGTCCCCGCCTTAATCGTACATGCCGTATCCGCCTTCATTCATGGAAATAAAAATATTCTTGGACTGGGTGTAATGTGCCAGCATCATTTTGTGTGTTTCGCGCCCAATGCCTGATTTCTTGTAGCCGCCAAATGGTGAATGGGCAGGAAGTTCATTATAGGTATTGATCCACATACGACCGGTCTGAACACCTCTGGCTACGCGCAGCGCCCGGTTGATATCCTTGGTCCACACTGCACCGCCTAAGCCGTATTCACTATCGTTGGCCATATCGATAACTTCCTGTTCAGTCTTGAATTTAATGACACAAACAACCGGCCCAAAGATCTCTTCCTGGGCAACGGTCATCTTGTTGTCGACATCTGCCAGTATGGTGGGCTGCATGAACGCACCTTTGCTCAACAGGCCGTCAGTATAGCTGGAACCGCCGATAACGACCCTGGCGCCCTCTTTCTTGCCGATCTCAACATACTTCAGTATCTTCTTCAACTGTCCATCATCGATCTGGCAGCCCATCTGGGTATCCGCCTCCCACGGAAGACCGACTTTGACTTTGGCAAAGGCCTCAGCCATGGCCGTCACAAATTTATCATAGATATCTTCATGGACAAATACTCTTGAACCAGCACAGCAGACCTGTCCCTGGTTAAAGAGTATGCCCATTTGCGTACCTTCGATGGCTTTCTCCCATTGACAATCAGGGAAATAGATATTGGCCGATTTGCCCCCCAGTTCCAGGGTTGCGGGAATGATTTTTTTGGCGGCGGCCTCAGCAATGCTGTATCCAACCTCAGTTGAACCGGTGAAAGCAAGCTTGCTGAACCCGGGATGTTCAAGCACATAATTGCCGGTCGTGGAACCGCTGCCGGTAACAACATTTACAACTCCGGGCGGAATAATCTCCTGCAATATTTTACAGAATTCCAGCAGACTCAAGGAAGTGGTTGAGGAAGGTTTCATCACAACTGTATCCCCTGCGGCCAAAGCCGGAGCGATTTTCCAGGCTGCCATCAGGAACGGAAAGTTCCAGGGAATGATCTGTCCTACGACTCCGATCGGCTCACGCAGAATGATGCTCATGGTATTGTCATCAATCATAACCGCCTGGCCTTCTTCGGTTCTTACCGCACCGGCAAAATAGCGGAAATGATCTGCAGCCAGCGGAACATCTATATTTCTGGTCTCACGGATCGGTTTACCGTTGTCCAATGTTTCCACCATGGCCAGCTTGTCAGCATTAACCTCTATAGCATCGGCAATCTTAAGCAAATAGGCGGCCCTTTCCTGGGGACTTACCTTTTTCCAGGTTGCAAAAGCATTTTTAGCGGCCTGGTAAGCATCGTCCACATCCTGGCGGCTGGCATTTACACAGGTTGATAATTTTTCGCCGTTGGCAGGGCAAAAAACATCAAACGTTTTGCCTTCATTGCTATCCACCCATTTCCCGTCAATAAACAATTTGTAGCTCTTGTCGATTGGTTTATTCATTACGATCACCCCTCCAAAATTTTGCCTGCAACAGAATTGATGCCTGTCCGGATCAGACAACCAATCATGAGCAGTTAGCAATTCTGAATCGCATAATGCATGCCAAATCGCAGGTTTGCTCATATTTTCGCAAATCCTATTTTGGTGGGTTTTAAAATACTTTAAATTTATGAAAATTTTACTAATTAATTCACATGTAACATCTCTGTTAAATCAATGTTACATCTGCGACGTTTATGTCACACCCGCTGTCGCAATCATAGATTACTTGTGAGGCCCCGGAGCCTTTTTGTCTCACAATAAAACCCGGAATCGGCATGATGCACAACTTCCGGGTACGGCGAAGAAAGTATTAACCAATTCCGTTAACGGTTGAAGAAACCATTTTTAATTCCTCAATCCAAATACAGTTAGGTTCTTTCATGTTCTGCACCATATCTACACACAAATCCCAATCCATCCACAAAACAGCCTCAACCTCCGACCTCTGGATGGTAAACTCCCCGGGCTCCGCATCTCGCCAGAGTGCATATATGTTGCTGATCTGATTATCCCAAAATTCCTGCCCGTGAAACGTTTCCCTGAATTCCATTTTTCGCTGCCCGCAATAAATAAGTTCTTCTGCATTCGCCTCAACTCCGAGTTCTTCCTTCAGTTCCCGCAGGGCCGATTCCAGGAAACCATCTCCGGCAGGGATATGTCCGGCACTTGATATGTCATAGCAGCCCGGATAGGACTCCTTGTCGGGGCTTCTTTTCTGCAAGAGCACCTGTGCCTTTCCGTGGTGTATCCGGATAAGCCAGATATGAGAGGTGCAATGGCGGATTCCGCGCCGGTGCGCCTCTTCCCGGATAACAGTTTCCCCTGTGGGTATTCCGTTTTCATCTACAACATCCAGCAGTTCCATACTTTGCTTCCGGTGGTTTTGGTTTTTACTATATTTAGGCTCCAGCATTATATAAAAACCTCCGATTTATCATGCTTACTATTATATTCGATTTAAATAAGTATGAAAAAACTTAAAACAAAAAGCCCTGTGCGCCAGAGCAGATAATGCTATAGTTTATATTGAGGTGATCATATGGAGGATCGTTCTAAATCTGACGTCGACCGGGGGAAGAAATTAACACTGCAGAAGGAAATTCAAGCTTTCCTTAGCATAAATCTTGATATCCTCTGTGTTACCGACCTTAAAGGAAATTTTCTCGGCATCAACAAGAGGTTTCAAGAGGTCCTGGGATACACGGGAGATGAAATCAACGGCAGATCCTGTCTATCCTTCATTCATGAAGAAGATATTTTCGAAACAACAGAAGTAATCAAACAGAGCATTGACATTAACGCCCTGGCGGAATTTACCAACAGATGTCTCTGCAAAAACGGCACTTACAAATATATGGAATGGCACACCCAACCCTACTTCAGCAATTTTTTCTATGCGTCTGCCCGGGATATAACGGAAAAGAAAGAAATCGAAGAACAACTCATGAAAACTGCTGTCCGGGATGAACTGACCGGCCTTTACAACCGACATTATTTCGAAATTGCCATCGGCAAGCATACGGAATATGCCGACCGTTCTGATGAGCCTCTGTGCATGATGATTTTCGATCTCGATCATTTCAAAAGCGTTAACGACACCTGGGGGCATCCGGTAGGTGATGATCTCCTCAAAACAACTGCCCGAATCATCGATCAATGCGTTCGCAAGTCCGACATACTGGTCAGATTTGGCGGCGAAGAATTTCTGGCTGTATTACCAAATACGACTCTGGAAGAAGCATGTCTCGTAGCAAACAAGATCCGCTTAGCCATAGGGAATTATG
>JAGFXV010000114.1 GCA_017861475.1 Bacillota bacterium
CGCGATCGGCAAGATCATTGCCAGCCAGGCTACACTTTCCGGTGCCGAAGGAGGATGTCAGGCGGAGTGCGGTTCGGCTGCCGCCATGGCTGCGGCCGCAGTTGTATATCTGGCCGGCGGGACTGCAGAAATGTCAGTGAACGCTGCAGCCATGGCGTTAAAAGGTCTGCTGGGGCTGGTATGTGATCCGGTTGCCGGGCTGGTGGAGGTACCCTGCTCGAAACGCAATGCCATTGGTACGGCCCATGCCATGATCTGTGCGGATATGTCCCTGGCGGGGATCACCAGCTTTATTCCTTTTGATGAGGTGGTGGAGGCAATGGCCCGGGTAGGAAGGATGATGTCTCCGGACCTGAGGGAAACTGCCCAGGGAGGATGTGCAGCGACCCCAACTGCCCGATCTTATGTGCTGAAGCTGAATGGCTTAAAAACTGATCAATAAAATATTTATGCTTTTTTTACTTTTGGGGGAATATATCTACTACCAGAGAACATTTTTAGGAGGTAGATCTGTGGTACGTAGATGGATAATTATTGTTTGCCTGGGCTTGCTGGGATGGAGCTTATACCCATCAGCGGATGCCGAGGCAGATCTGAATACAAAATCAGCAAAAACGGAAAGCATACGGGTCGACAGGACTGATTTCCCAATTTTGTACTGTGGGAAGCCACGTCTGGAAGGAGAAGCAATTTGGATGGTTCAGGCCCGTCTGCGGGAACTTGGCTATGAAATAGTACCCAGCGGGCAATATGATGAAAAAACCGCGGAAGCAGTATTGATGTTTCAAACAGCCCATCGCCTGCAGGCCAACGGAGTAGTCACGCAAACAGTTTGGGAGAATTTAATGTACGATGGGGGCAGTGAGCCCTGTTTGACCAGTAACGACAAGCCTCAAAATGTGCGTATCGAAATTGATTTGATCAAGCATCGTCTGACAGTTTTTCAAAACGGGGATATCATCAAAGAATATCCGGTAGGGGTTGGCAAGTCTTCCACTCCTTCACCGCTGGGCGAATGGAAAGTTGTACACAAGGGAGTCGGCTGGGGCAACGGTTTTGGTACTCGCTGGATGGGACTTAACGTACCCTGGGGGATTTACGGGATCCACGGGACCAACAAACCTTATTCTATCGGCAGTTCCATGTCACATGGCTGTATCCGTATGCAAAACCGTGATGTCGAGGAACTTTATCCCTTAATACCACTTGGTACCCGGGTGAAAATCGTTGAGAACGGACAAATATTCCCCAAGAATTTTTCCGGACGGACTTTAAAAATCAAAAGCAGCGGTCAAAATGTTGTATATTTGCAGAGCCGGCTAAAGGAAAAAGGGGTCATTTTTGATGCCGCGGACGGACGATTTGGCCGTATGACTGAACTGGCGGTAAAATACTATCAGGTATGGCATGGACTGGAGCCAACCGGTATTGCTGACGAAGCAACGTACCGCTCTCTGGGGATGATAAAATAAGCCTTTTTTGGCGCTCTGGGATCAGGAAATTTCCTGATCCTTTTTATGGTTGTGATTGTGATTATCAGTCGGGTAATTTAAACTTATATCATATTGGAACTGGGGAGGATGGTTATTTTGCGAGTGCTGTTATTTGGCCTGGGTGCATTGGGAACAGTGTATTCCTGTCTGTTAAAAAAATCGGGCCATGAAATTGTCGGTCTTGACCGCGAACCGGTCATTAATAAAATCAAAGCTGACGGTGTACGGGTCGAAGGGATTTGGGGAGAACATCAGGCCTGTCTGGATAAATTGGCAACGGATATATCAGAATTATTGGATGAAAAATTTGATTTGGTGATCCTGTCGGTAAAATCCTATGAAACGGAAGAAGCAGTGAGACAGATTAAAACACTGGCAGGCCCGGATACATATTTATTCCTTGCCCAGAACGGTTACGGCAATTATGAAGCAGCAGCCCGGCATATGCCGGAGGACAGGATTATTCTGGGAAGAGTCATATTTGGGGCGGAAACGATCGATTGGGGTTATTCCCGGGTTACCGTCATTGCTGATGATGTTTTACTGGGGTCTCCTTCTCATACAGTGGAGCCTTCCTTCCTGGAAACGCTGGCAGATGATTTCAGGATCGCAGGTATCCCTACCCGTGCCTGTGAAGAGGTCATGCAATTTGTCTGGGCCAAAATCATATATAACTCCGCCTTGAATCCGCTGGGTGCAATTCTGGATGTGGCTTATGGCGAACTGGCATCTGATGAAAACTGCCGGAAAATCATGAACGCAATTGTTGAGGAGATATTTGCGGTTCTTGCTGCGATCGGTCAACCTACCCCCTGGTCGGATGCAGAGGCTTATCTCAGCGCTTTTTACAGTCAGATGATCCCTACTACAGCCCTGCATCATGCCTCCATGCTGCAGGATATAAATCGCGGACGCCGTACTGAGATTGACGCATTGAACGGCGCCGTTGCTGCACTGGGCGAAGCCAATGGAGTTGACACCCCGGTCAATAAAACCATCGTTGGCGTGCTCAAGGCCAAGGAAACGCTTAATCAAAAACTCCCTCTGCGGTGATTGGCCAGACTGTAATAAAATGCCTGACGGCAGCGTAAATTCAACAATAAGCAGTCCAACTGGAATTACTTGTTAAGGAGGATATGAGTATGAAACGCTTGCTTGGTGCAATCAAAGGAATCATTCAGGGACTTGTGAAAGCAATTTCCCGTTTTCCTTTAACCGTTCTCTGCCTTGTTGCTGCAACCAGTCTGGTGTGCTATATGATCTCACTGGACAAAAGTCCTGATATTTTAATACAAAAGCTTTTGTTTACCTGTTTAATGGGGGCTTTTCTGGGAGTTGCCGCCCAGTTTAGCTGTGAGAGATTTGAACGGCTGGCGAGGTTCCGGCTTTTGGTTTATTTTGGAGCAGTCGTGCTGGTGGGGGCATATTATCTGAGCCTGGGCTCTTCACCGAGTATTGAATTTGATGTGCAAATCCGTACCTTTGTGGCTGTTTTTGCCATGTTTTGTTTTTATCTGTGGGTCCCGTCCTATCGTGACGGGTTTAATTTTGAGAGTATCGCGCTGATCCATGTCAAAGCAGCGTTTACGTCGGTACTTTATTCAGCCGTTTTATCTGCCGGTTGCGCCAGTATCATAGCTACTGTCGATATATTGTTGTTTAACATCAACGACGACGCTTATGGCTATACCATGAGCATCATATGGATTCTTTTTGCTATCCTTTATTATTTATCTTTGCTGCCAAAGTTCAATTCGGAAGATGAAAGTGATCGGGAATATGCCCGAATGGAAAGCGAATATCCGCGTCTGTTGGAAATCCTGATATCTTATATCGCTGTCCCGTTGGTTACCATTTATACTCTGGTGCTGGTTGCCTATTTTATTAAAATACTGGTTACCATGCATTGGCCATCCGGACAGTTGGGACCGATGGTGCTGGCCTATTCGACGGCTGGGCTGATCATTTACATTTTGGCCGGGCGCCTGGAAAACCGGCCTACATCCTTATATCGGCTGATTTTCCCCAAAGTACTGATCCCGATAGTCATCATGCAGCTTGTTTCGGTAGCCATTCGTCTCAATGCGTTCGGAGTTACCGAGTCCCGCTATTACGTTGCTTTATTCGGGATCTTCTCCATTGTTTGCGCGGTGATCCTGAGCATAAGACCAATTGCCAGAAACAGTATAATTGTGCTGTTGGCGGCCGGGTTTGCACTTATATCCATCATTCCGCCTATCGATGCTTTCACCGTTTCCCGCGTCAGTCAGACCACCAGACTGGAAAATCTGCTGCAGGCTGAAGGGGTTCTGGCTGATGGAAAAATCAGTCCCAAGGCAGATGTTTCAATGGATTTGAGAATTGAAACCACGAATATTCTTCAATATTTGCAGAACAGAAAATACACTGGAAAAATTGCATGGCTGCCGGCTAATTTTGATTTATATAAAGATATGAAAAATACTTTTGGCTTTGAAACAGCTTATCCGGAGTATCCCGGCCAGGCTGATTATTTCTATGCTGCCACGAAAATGGATGAAGTAATCGGTATCAAGGGTTACGACATAATGTATAACGGCCACTCTTATCGCGGGCAGGGGAAAAATGAAGTGACCCCGGTAAATTTTACAATTGATAATGAAAAATATCAGCTCAGTATAACCAGAATGTCAACGCAGGAAACCAGAGTAGCAGTCAAAGATGCCGCAGGGAAGGAATTGGTGGGAACAGGTCTGTATGACTTTGTCCAGTCTTTGCGGGGCGTCACCGAGCAGTCCAAAGGATCGCTCAGTTCGGAAGAAATGACCCTGGTAACAGAGAAAAACGGTTATAAGTTGTATATTTTGTTCCAGGATGTAAATGTTACTTATGGCAATAGCACTGATGCCGGAGCAGATTACAATTTCCTGGTCTTCTTCAGTGCACCGGAATAAAAGCAAAAAATGACCCATTAAAAAGTTTCGGCCGCTTGCTAATGATTGATTAGTCAGCGGCCTGATTTTTTTCGATCTCGGTTTCAACATGATTTATATGTTCGAGCATTTTGGCACGTGCCTCTTCAGGAGCCCTCTTTTTAATTGCCTGATAAATTGCTTCATGCTCCCGGATGATCCTTTGCCCGCTGGGGGAATGGGCGTACATTTTTTCCCGTTTGCCCTTAAAGGTATGATGCATCAGGTCAGCTATAGTATTTATCAGCCTTACCAAAATCGTATTCTGAGTGGCTTCGGCGATGGCAAAATGAAAGCGCAGATCAGTTTCAACCGCATCATGCGGGTTGTGGGCATCTTTCATCTGGGTAAGCAGATCCTCGATCTTGCTCAGATTCTCACTGGTGGCTCGTTCCGCAGCCAGTGCAGCCATTTCCGTTTCCAAAACCCGCCTTACTTCCATCAATTGAGCACCTGAGTTGCGTTCCACGGTCAGAACCAGTGTCAAAGGAGCAAACGTCTCAGCGTCATTGGTATGTTTAACAAACGTACCTTCACCGGGTTTTATTTCCAAAATACCGATGGCTTCAAGCGTGGTCAGCGCCTCGCGAACGGAGGCCCGACTGACTCCTAAAGACTCAGCCATGTCACGCTCTGAAGGAAGTTTGTCGCCTGGTTTCAGTTCACCTTCGGTCAGCATCATTTTCAGTTGCTCGACCACTTCTTCATAAATCTTTTTGGTTTTTATAGGTTTAAAAATCAGGTCCAACACTCACTTTCAGTATCCTGTCGTTGTGCTGATCTGCCAGTATAACACCTTCTACATAATCTATTCTGCTCTTTTTGGTAAAATTATTCAAGCTGACTTCTGCCGGGTGACTTGGATTTCACCCCAGGCAGAAGATTAAATATTGTTGAATTAAATCGTGATCTTCGACCGTTCCCGCATAAAAGCGATCTCGCGATCGATATCACTTTGAATTTCGGCGATGCGCTGCGCAGCGTCCGGTCCTTTAAGCAGGCGATTGAAACGACCTTGTTTCATTACGTATTCATCCACCGGGGCGGCATCTTTTTTCCCGCTGATGATATTTGAACTGGGATTATTAAAGCTGACTTTGCCATTTTCCGCTTCCCATAACAGCCAGGCACCACTGTTCACAGCCATACGGCTCATTTGCACGGTATCAGGCATATCGAACTGCCAGCCTAAATAGCAGGGAGCCAGGATTTCAATATATTTCATGCCGGGGATGCTTTTGGCTTTTACTACTTTGTCATACAGGTCGCCAGG
>JAGFXV010000115.1 GCA_017861475.1 Bacillota bacterium
TGATCCGCGAACCAATACCATCATCCCGACTGATGGCGTCGGTATAAACCTGCAATCGCTGATCCGGGAAGACGAAGAAATTTTGGTTGAAATGCACGCTTACTGTAATGTTCCCAGTCCGCATCTGACTCCGGAAATCGCCTTTGAACTGGCCGGTGAAATTCGTGCCGCGTTAAGCCGCGAAGAGATTCAGGGGGCAGTGGTGGTTCAGGGGACAGACACGCTGGAGGAAATTTCCTATCTGGTCCATCTGCTGGTTGATAGTCCCAAGGTAATAGTCTTTACCGGCGCCATGAAAAGCCAGCATGAATTATATGCTGACGGGCAAGGCAATCTTGAGGGAGCGATCTTTGTGGCTGTTGACCCCTGCTCCGTGAACCGGGGGGTACTGGTTTATTTTAATCAGGAGATCCATGCCGTGGAAAAAGTGGTCAAATGTCATGCCAACAATGTTTCCTCCTTCCGGTCTCCGGGCTTCGGGCCGGTAGGCATGGTATACGGAGAAAAAGTCGTTTTTCAAAGTCCGCAGATTCCGGCTCTGAAATTGCCGATCGATCATATCGATCCCCGGGTCGTACTCTTGAAAGCGACCTGTGGAATGGATCCGTTTATAATGGAAGCTTGTATAGAGGCAAATATGTCCGGGATCGTTGTTGAAGGTCTGGGCGCCGGCAATCTTCCCCCTCAAATGCGGGTTTCGGTGCAGAAGGCGATCAGCAAAAACATCCCCTTGATAATGGTGAGCCGCTGTCACGAGGGGATGGCCATGAACCTGTATGCGTATGAAGGCGGCGGGGCTGAACTGCATGAGATGGGTGTCATATTGGGCGGCATGCTGAACGGGCCCAAGGCAAGGATAAAACTGATGGTGGCCTTGGGATATTCACGTGACCTAAGCTTCATCCGCAGTTATTTTGAAGACATCAGTCAGCCGTGGCACAGTAATTTTAAAAAAGAAGAAGAATAATAAATAATCCCTGGCGCAAGCCAGGGATTAATGTTAGAAATCACAGGATTTGACGGTGCGGGGGAAGGGCAGGACATCCCGGATATTGCTTACTCCGGTAATATACATAAGGATTCTTTCAAAGCCCAGTCCGAAACCGGCATGCTTGACCCCGCCGTATTTTCTCAGATCCAGATACCACCACAGTTCTTTTTCGCTGATATGGAATTCCTCCATTTTTTGTTTCAGTACTTCGTATCTTTCTTCCCTCTGACTGCCGCCGATGATTTCGCCCACACCGGGAACCAGCAGGTCCATGGCAGCCACGGTTTTGTCATCATCATTTAGACGCATGTAAAAAGCTTTGATTTCTTTGGGATAGTCGGTGACGAAGACCGGTTTGTTAAAGATCTGTTCGGTAAGATAGCGCTCATGCTCCGTTTGCAAATCATTACCCCATTTTACCGGATAATCAAACGCTGCCTTGGATTCCAGCAGCAGATCGACTGCCTCGGTATAGGTGATATGGGCAAAATCTGACTGGACAACATGCAGCAGCCTTTCTTTCAGGCCTTTGTCAACAAAGCTGTTGAGGAATTCCATTTCTTCGGGAGCGTTTTCCAATACATAGGTAATGAGGTATTTTATCATCGCTTCGGCCATGCGCATATCATCTTCCAGATCAGCAAAGGCAATTTCCGGTTCAATCATCCAGAATTCCGCCGCATGACGGGCGGTATTGGAATTTTCAGCTCTGAAGGTGGGGCCGAAGGTATATACGTCTCTGAAAGCCAGGGCAAATATCTCCGCCTGCAACTGGCCACTTACAGTAAGATTGGTTCTGCTGCCGAAAAAGTCCCGACTGAAATCAACATCCCCGTCTTCGGTCAGAGGAGGATTTTTCGCATCCAGTGTGGTGACCCGGAACATTTCGCCTGCTCCTTCTGCGTCACTGGCCGTGATGAGCGGGGTATGCACATAAACAAATCCCCGTTCCTGAAAGAATGTGTGGATCGCATAGGCAAGCAGTGATCTGACCCTGAATACGGCGGCAAAAAGGTTGGTGCGCGGACGCAGATGAGCAGTTTCGCGCAGAAACTCCCGCGAATGTTTCTTGGGCTGAATGGGATAGTCTTCCGGTGAATCTCCTTCCAGGAGCACCTCCCGGGCGGATATTTCAAAGGGTTGTTTGGCCTCGGGGGTCGCGACGACAACACCTTTGACGGTCACGGCAGCACCGACCCGGTATTTGGCAACTTCGTTGTAATTGTCCAGACGATCTTTGTCGTAAACAATTTGGATTGTGTTGAAATGCGTGCCGTCATTTAACGCGATAAACCCGAAAGACTTCTGGTCGCGATTGTTCCTTACCCATCCGCTGAGCGCAACTTCACGTCCGGCATACTTGCCGGGATCTCTGACGAGCTGTCTTACGAGTACCTTTTCCATGTCCATTCTCCTTTGTTCAATTTGTATTACTACATAATTATCTGCATTAATTTTAAATATTACCCGGCGTTGCTAATTTGCTGCGGCTGATATTGTCCCAGCCAGCCGGCCACTTCCCGCCAGTGATTTACCGGGATGATATTATCATTTTTCAGGTGCCGGTTGTAAGGATACTCAAACATGATGACCGGCAGATGGGGACTTATTTCGCTGACCAGTTCATAATGATCCTCGATCATGACTTCCACTCCGTTTTCCAGGCAAGCATCCAGCTTGCTGAAAAAGTGCATGTTGCTGGTTTGGTTCAGAATCAGACGGTCATATTGGACTCCGTGTTGTTTCAGCCAGTTTTTGGTTACCTCTTCAACAGCCGGGAACTTCCGGTTGCGTGAAGTGATGAGGATCAGCTCATGCTGTTTTTTCAATTCCCGAATCACTTCAACTGCCTGGTCCTTGGGCTGCATGTTGGTATAGATCCGGCCCAGATAATTGTCCAAAAAATCGTCGGCTACCCGTTTGTCCCAGCCCAGAATGTCTTCCAGGTAATAATAACGCAGGTCGGGGGTGGTATTAAGCCCTTGCTCCCGGCCGAACAGCTGCGCATAATGCAGGATCATTTCGGTGGTATGGGTAATGGTATTATCTATATCAATGCCAATGATCATAGTGCTTTCCTCCTGTATTCTGCCTGACCTGTCTTTCATCTTAAAACCAATTTGCCCTGCTGGCAAGCGCTAATGTCTTCCTATATGTATATGAGAGTTGTGTTACTGGCAGAAGAAGTGTCAAGGGGATGGGATTGGTGACACCCCTTTCAAAGTCAAGGAGGGGGGGTGTCATCAACCCCATCCTCCTGACACTCTAGCAGAAGGGTTTATCATTTTATTTAAACGAATACCCGTTTATTTATTATGTTAAAATAAGTTCTGGGGTCAGGGAACCATTTCCTGCCCCCAAATCATTGAGTGTTAAAGAGGACAGAGTATTGTTTAAAAGTATCGTGGAACAAAATAAGTATCGTTATTTGTTGATTATTTCGTTGTGTTTAATTTGGATCGTAGTATATTTAATGCGGGTAAATATAAGCGCCCTACTGGTTGACGAACGTTTCCTGCATGATCTGGGTCTGCAGGGACAAGCCGCCCAGCAGGGATTGCTGATGACCATATTTTTGATTGTCTACTCCATTTCCAATATGGCAGCTATCCCGGTCAGTAACCGTTTAGGACCGCGCCGGTCTATTCTGCTGGGAATGGTGATTGCCGGCCTGGCTTTGCTGTCCGGGGGGTGGGCGGCTTCGTTTACAGCGATCCTGATAATCAGGGTATTTTTAGGCGTGGGCAACGGGCTAAAATTTCCTAATATGAGCATTCTGGTGAAAAGATGGTTTCCGCCCAATGAAAGAGGAATCGCTAACTCACTTTACGGAGTAGGCGGATGCATCGGCATGGTGATCGCTTTTATCGGATTCTCCGCAGGACAATCCGTATGTTTCTGTAGCCGAGGCAGCCTATATAGGTGCATTTGATCAGAGAACAAATGAAATTGATGATGGAAATAAGGGCGCAGAATTAAAAGATTTACTGGCCAATTCTTCTTTTTGGCTTTTGTGTCTGGCCTATACCGCTTATTTATGCAGCTGGTGGGGTTTGCTAACCTGGCTGCCGCAATATCTTGTAGAAGCGCGTCATTTTGATTTGCAGGGTACATCCGGTAATGTTGCCCTGGCGTATATTATTTCCGGTGTCGGCATATTGGCCGGCGGACGGCTGGTGGATAAAAGCAGCCACAAGAGTATGATCGCCATCATAGCCTTGTTGGTGGTAGCGCTGTCCACTCTGGGAGTTACGCTTGTACCGTCGGCGTTTCTGGCAGTTATATTTATGATTTTGGCCGTGGGCGTTAACGAATTTGTTTATCCGGCCATCTGGTCAATACTGCAGATACTTTTCCCGGATAAGATGATAGCAGCTGCTTCGGGGATTCTGAGCGGGGTCAGTAATCTGCTGTCGGCGTTATCTCCAGTGATTATGGGTTGGCTGATTCAAATCAGTGGCAGCTACGCCCTGGGTTTATTATTCCTGGTATTGATGTCTATGCTGGGAGCTATCAGTTGTATGCTTTTGTACCGTAAGGGTTATTAATATAATTGCCGGTTCTTTGTCGGTTACATCGAAAGAAGGTTAGAGAATTTGATTTACTTCAACAATGATTATTGCGAAGGCGCCCATCCTCAAGTTATGGAAAAACTGCTGACCACCAATATGGTGCAAACCATTGGCTACGGTGAAGATCAATATTGTGAAGAGGCTACCCGGCTGATCAGGGAAAAATGCGGGCGGGCTGATATTGATGTGCACTTTTTGGTAGGCGGCACCCAGACCAATTTTACTTTTATTGCTTCTGCACTGCGTCCGCATCAGGGCGTAATTTCGGCTGACACCGGACATATCAATGTGCATGAAACCGGTGCTATTGAGGCTACCGGCCACAAGGTTCTGGCTCTGCCCAGCCCTGACGGGAAGCTTACCGCCGCGCAGATTCAACAGGTTTGCGATGACCACTTCGGCGATTCCACCCATGAACACATGGTGCAACCCAAACTGGTCTATATCTCCAATCCTTCAGAGATCGGCACCATATACAACAAGGCGGAGCTTACCGCCCTGCATGAAACCTGTCGTAAGAATGATTTGATCCTCTATATGGACGGAGCCAGACTGGGTTACGGATTAAGTGCTCCGGATAATGATCTTGACTTGCCGGTGATTGCTGAACTTTGCGATGCTTTCTATATCGGCGGGACGAAAATCGGTCTGTTGTTTGGCGAAGCTCTGGTTATTTGCAATGAGCGATTAAAGCCGGATTTTCGTTACATAATAAAACAGAGGGGCGGCATGCTGGCCAAGGGGCGGTTGCTGGGAGTGCAGTTCACGGCATTGTTCGAGGACAATCTGTACTTTGCCATGGCCCGTCATGCCAATGAACTGGCCATGCTGATCAAAGAAGCCTGTATTAAAAAAGGCTATGAGTTTTTTATCGATTCGACCACCAATCAACAGTTTCCCATTCTGCCCGACACAGTTTTGGAGAAGCTCAGTGAGGATTTCGTCTATTCCTACTGGCAGAAAATTGACGATCAGCGTAGCGCAGTGCGCTTCTGCACCAGTTGGGCAACGCTGCCGGAAAATGTGCAGCAGCTGATCGCTGCCATAGAAAAACTATAAGCGGCTGGTTTCAGCCCAAGAGGAGGGGTAAGGCATGTTCAACATCGGTTGTCATTTGTCTGCATCCAAAGGTTATGCCCATATGGGACAGGAAGCAGTCAGCATTGGTGCCAATACGTTTCAGTTTTTCACCCGCAATCCCCGGGGCAGCAAGGCCAAGGCGATTGATCCCAAGGACGTGAAAAAATTTCTGGACTATTCGCAGGAAAATCATTTGGGCAGGATCCTGGCCCATGCGCCCTATACCCTGAACGCCTGTGCAGCCGAACCGAGAACCAGAGAGTTTGCCCTGGAGGTCATGGCTGATGATTTGATGCGCATGGAATACACGCCCAACAATTATTATACGTTTCACCCCGGCAGCCATGTAGGACAAGGTATTGACAAAGGAATCGAACTGATTTCTGATCTGCTCAATACGATTTTAAAGCCGGAGCAGACTACCATGGTACTGCTGGAAACCATGTCCGGCAAAGGCAGTGAAGTGGGAGGCAAATTTGAAGAATTACGGATGATCATTGATCGGGTCGAACTGCATGACAAACTGGGCGTATGCCTGGATACTTGTCATATCTATGATGCCGGTTATGATATCATCAGTGATCTGGACGAAGTGCTGGCGGAATTTGACCGGATCATAGGACTTAACAGGCTGCGGGCAATTCATTTAAATGACAGCAAAAACCCCTTTGCCAGCCACAAAGACCGGCATGAAAAAATAGGGGAAGGGTCACTGGGCATTGATGCCATAACCAACGTCATCAATCACCCCCGGCTCAGACATTTGCCCTTCTACCTGGAAACACCCAATGAGCTGGAAGGTTATGCCGAAGAGATCAAGATGCTCAAGGCTGTCTACAAGGAATAGTTCGAAGCAGACAGCTTGTTTTATTAATAATGAAAATGGAGCAATCAAAATGTGTACGATCATATTTGCCTATGACTGCCATCCCAAGTATCAACTGGTGGTAGCAGCCAATCGGGATGAATTCTATAAACGGCCCACGCAACCGGCGGCTTTCTGGCCGGAGCACGAGGATGTACTGGCAGGCAAGGATCTGAAGGAAGGCGGCACCTGGATGGGGATAACCACCGGTGGCCGCTTCGCGACATTAACCAATTACCGCGATCCGGCCGCGTACAATCCTGCGGCCAATTCCCGCGGACATCTGGTTTATAATTTTCTGACCGGTGGTGAAGAACCATTGGACTATATTAAAGCAATTATCAGCCAGGCTGATTTATTGAATGGTTTCAACTTGCTGCTGGGCGATCAGGAATCACTTTACTGTTATTCCAACCGGGGTCATTCGATACGTAAAGTGGGAAGGGGAGTACATGGCCTCAGCAACGGTCTGCTGGACGATCCCTGGCCCAAAGTGGCCAAGGGCAAAAAGCGTCTGGAGAGGATCATGATTGACGATGAAATCGACAGGGAAGATTTGTTTGCCATGATGGCAGACCGGGAACAGGCACCCGATGAGATGCTGCCTCAAACCGGGGTCAGTTTGGAAATGGAGCGGGTGCTGGCTCCAGCCTTCGTTATGAGTCCGGGATACGGAACCAGAACAACCACTGTTTTGTTGATCAGCCGCAACGGTAAAGTTCAGTTTTGGGAACGCAGCTTCATACCCGATGGGGCAGACAAATGGAATGAAGTATATTATGAATTTGAGATAAAAAGATGATCATGTCAGGGGAGGGAAAATGATGAACGACAATGCTACAGCTCACATGGCAGGGGAATATGACAACAAAATTGAACAAACGATTCCATGCTATAAATTTTTCCATGAGCAGGCGCTTGATCTTGTACGCGTTTATAATAACAAACCGAAAAACTGGCTGGATACCGGATGCGGTACCGGAACCATGGCAGGCAAAATCCTTTCATCGTTTCCTGATATAAGGTTAGTATTGGCAGATCCCTCCAAAGACATGATAGATATAACCAGGAATAAACTAGGAGGGTACCAAAAACAAATCAGCATTATTACAACTGCGAGCCAGGATCTGGTGGAAGCAGAGCATAGTTTTAATGTGATTACAGCCATTATGTGTCACCATTATTTGGAGCCGATCATGCGTGCAGCCGCAACCGAAAATTGTTATCGAATGCTCAACAAGGGCGGTATTTATATAACCTTTGAAAACATTTGCCCGACGGGCGAAATTGGAATTAAGCTGGGGCTGCAACGCTGGAAGAAATTTCAGATGGAAAGCGGTAAGAGCGAGGAAGAGGCGGCATCACATATTGCCCGTTTCGGGAAGGAATATTTTCCTGTGACAATTGAAGAGCATCTGCAACTGTTAAGAAAAATAGGTTTTACCTGTGCTGAGGTTTTATGGGCATCATATATGCAGGCCGGTTTCTACGCAATTAAATAAATCAACCGGATATCATTTTCTTTATGATTAACCGTATTCCTGACGATACACAAAAAATTGTTTTATGCATATCCTAGCAGTGTAATTATCTGCTGGGAGATGATAAAATGGCGGCCTCATTAAAATACCGGTATACAACCGGTCCAATAAGTGTTTCTGAGGGGATTAACAACATCCGGGTTTTTGTATTAAACAACGGTTCGAATAAACATTATGCCAGAGTCAAGATCTTCAATCTTGATCCCAAACCAAAAGATGAAGTATTCAGCGAATTATTTACAATTGCTCCTCAATCAAAAATCAGCACCGAATTTATCCCCATGTTCAATTCCTTTGAAGTACAGGTTTTCACTGACAGCTCACTTGTTTTCATCTGGGTGGGCGGACGCGGCGGCAACGAGAATCTGGAAGGCAATGTAATATTGCATAAGGATATGGTAAAGTTCTAGCTGACAGACGTTTGGAATTGATCTGACACGTAAATATGCAAATAAAAGTCTTCCCGGTACTGGAGTTATCGGGAAGACTTTTTGTATGGGAAAACTTGCATTGGAAAAGACTAAAAGGAAGGAAATACTTGTTATGTGTTTTTGAGGTGGTGGGCGTTGTGATGAACGTATCCGAAGAGTTTGGCCATGATGAAAGAAAACGATCGGCTGCGCTGCACTTTTGGCATGCTGTAATGATTGCGTTTTTAGCTTTCTCTGGCCTTATTCTGTTCAGTGAGTATTGGAAGGCGTTACTCGGTGAAGCCCGGTTATGGATCAAGTGGCTGCATATTATTGCCGGCTTGCTTTCCGGGTTCATGCTATTCTCAAATTTACGGCTGACCATTTGTCTGTGGAAACACCTCCAGGACAAGCTTTGGCAGCGTTTAAATGTCATCACAATGTCCCTGCTAATGATCTGCTGGCTTATTTCCGGGATATTGTTGTGGCTGTATCACGCGGTTGGCCCCTCAGTTACTAATGCGGCTCTGTTGGCTCATGATTTATTGACCTGGATCGGACTTCCCATTATTATTTATCATTCTCTTACCAAGTTTGAACATTTGCGGGTAATTCAGACGCATCAAAGCAAGCAGGCTAGAGAGGATGGCAGCAGCATCCCGCAACCGGACAAGTCTCCGGTATATTCTCGCAAGTCCTTTATATACATGGTTATTTTTGGCGGGTTGGCAATTTCAGTGGGTCCTAACTTGTTTAATTGGATGAGAAATCTCCTGTCAGGACAAGAGCTTCATAAAACCAGAGAGTATCCTGTTAACGATCTTTTACCGGCACCTCAGCCTTTATCGGCTTCGTCCCCGCCGATAGGAGGAGGAGCGAGCGGGGAATTTCGGATTTACACGGTTACCACCATCCCTTCTTTTAACAACCATAACTGGTCGTTTACCATTGATGGATTAGTGGAAGAACCTGCCGTCTGGAACTGGGAGCAATTCGTTGCTT
>JAGFXV010000116.1 GCA_017861475.1 Bacillota bacterium
TCCATATGTCAGGCTGTCTCCGTCAGCATCGGTTCCTTTTACGGTTCCGGTTACCGGCGTTGTGCCGGTGGTGCTGGCTGTGTAGTCTCCTACTGTCGGAATATGATTCCACGTGGCGTAGACATTGGTGGTCGCTGTAATCGCCGTATTAAAATCAAACTCTATGGTGCCGCCGCTGGTCGTTACCCATTTGTCAAATGTATATCCCGTCTTTGTCGGCGCTGTCGGCGAGACAGCTTTTCCACCGGAAAGGGTCGTTTGCGCGGCGGGAGTAGTATACTTCGTATCCCCGTCGTAGAAGGATACGCTGTAATAATTGATTTCCTTGTTGGCATCGGAAGCGGAAAGCTGTACTCCGGTGTTCACGCCGTTAACATAAATGTCATAGGTGCCGGGCGTTACGCCGCTGAGCGTATATACGCTCCCGCTTCCTGAAAGGGTGTATTTGCTCATGCCGCCTTGCCAAAGCGTAACGATTTGCCCTGCATAGTCCGTTCCGTCAAGCTTGGTTGTTACTTGCGGAGAGAAAGTATTTGCTACGGTCACTTTTCCACTGTCAACCATGGCTGGAGTAGTTAATGCTATACCGTTGGCAGATGTGATTTTGGCTTTATTAACATACTCCGTTCCTATCGCTGCACCCAATGGGACAGTAGCCTGAAAGGTCAATACAACACTGCTGTTCGCAGGAACGGAACTTATTGTATAAGGGAATGTCGCAGTTGGTTTAGAATCACTGCCTTCCTTAATACTGCCGACCACAAACGTCAATCCGGCCGGCAGTGTATCGTCAATAATAACATTAGAAATATCATAGCCGGTCAGATTTGTAATGGTTATATAATAGGAAGCGTTTCCACCGGCAGGCACAGAACCGGAAACCGGGGCCTTGTCGATTTTCATTTTTGGTGCAATCTTGCCGTTATTGCCCAGCCTAGTGATGAGCTCGCTGTCAGTACTACTAACATTCCATTCATTTGCATAATAAGTAGCGGCAGTCCCAGTGATATTACTGCTTTTCAGTGCAGATTGCACGATGTCGCCGCTACCGGCGCCAATATCTTTACGGGTACTTGTTATAACGCCACCAACCTCGCTAATGTCTTTGTAATAATAAGGATTCTCTGTCATTGGTATGAAGCGCGTGGTAGCCGTTGCGATGCCCGCATACTCGTTACTATAGAAAGTACCGGACTTATAGACATCCTTTAATCCCACAGTATAAGTGAGCTGCATAGGGAGCAAAGCAGGATTCGAATAATTGCCCGGCGTAGGAGCTTTGCGGTCGCTGAACATAATCAGCGGTATTTCCTCCGGAAGAATCATCCATTTCATTTCTCTGGTAGCGTTGTTATATTCGACCGTTGTCTTATAGCCCGCAAACTCGTAGGTTGAAACTGTACCGGAAACTGATTTAACCGTTCCTGTCGTACCCTGCATTTTGGGCACGGTTTTTAACTCCATGCCGTTTCCCAACACGTCGGTGACTAGAAGATTCAGCGGTTCGCCGTATGTATTTACTGATTCAAACGGTATGATTTTTTCCTGGGTCGCCGCCTCTACCAATGCGGCAAGATCGTCAAAAGCTTTATTGAGCGCATTCATATCACTCAACTGCACAAAATAAATATAGTTTTTCGCATATTGGTAGCCGGGGGTGCCGCCCACTCCATATTTCTTATAAGCAGCAGGAGCGTTTGTGGTGTAAGTGTTCAATTGGGTATACACCGACTTCAATGTAGTTGTTGCGGTTGACGTAACATCATCCGGCTTCAGGATTGCAGTCGCAAGATTGTCGCCTTGCGTAAGTCCAAAGGCTACGTTGAACCAAATAGTTTCTTTGTCATTGCCGTTATAAGTTTTGTACGCCTGGCTCAGTTCATCTTTTAGCTTCGCTGCGGACAAAATGGTAAGCGCGGAAATCTGGGCGGTGCCGCTAGCGCCGGAGCCGGTTATTTCCGTACCGCGGGAACTTGTATTGGTAAGGTCATTATACCAGTTCGGAAAAGCGCGGTTTGCCTCGCCGTCGGTAAAAAGCAAGAGATAGGGCAATCTTTCCTTGTCCTTGGAGCTTTTGGTGCGGCCGGCAATATCTGATTTCAAAATATTTACGGCTGTGTACAGACCGTATTGCGTAGCAGTCCCTGTTGATACAGTCACAGTCTTTGCAGTTGTTGTTGTTGCAGTTCCGTCGAGGGGTATCTGAGTCACGCCCGCCACCCGGCTGACGTTCTGATTGCTGCACGTGATATAACGGTTGGTCGCATCAGTCCCATCTCCGGTCTGGGGCGTGGAATATGACGCCAGGTCCAGCAAGGTGCCGGTGGAAGTAGTAAGGCCGTAATAATAGATACCGATGCGGTTTCGCGGGTTAGCAGCCATAATCAAGTCAACAGCCTTGTTTACGGCACCTGTCATCTTGCTGATACGCTCCGCAGTCATGCTGCTCGACATATCAATGACAATCGCTACGTCCGCCGCTGCCTGTTCTTTCACCACAACGGTAGAGGTACGGACATATTCCTGGGCCAACGCCGAAAGCGTTATATCAAACTGGTTTCCGTTCACGGAAACGGATTTATCCGCCCAAACACGGCCGTCGTCGGACGCAGTCCCAAAGGTAGACGGTCTTGTTGATGTAGACGGATCTGAGCTTACATCTACCACATAGCTGTTAAGCCCATTGCTCTGCACTCCCGGCGTATCTGCCAACACGTCTGTCGACAGCATACCAATGATCATTGCAACGGTTATAAGCCACGTGCAAATTGTTTTTTTAAAATTCATATGCTTTCCTCCTTTAATCTTACGATGCTGCTTTATAAAATCTTTAATCAGCCTCAATAAATTGGCACCGCTGGGTCTCTAACCGGTTCGTCAACGGCAGGCTAAAGCTGTGTATGGAAAATAATAACTCCCCCCTGTTTGTCAGTATTTTTACCTTTTATAGATTTGATTGGCTGATTTTACAAAAAAAAGCTGCTTTGAGATACTCATGTCTCTCACGGCAGCTGGCTGTCAAGCTCATCTTCTAAGCTAGACCCTTTAGCTTTGCGTCTCTGCTTTTCAACAGATTTGCCAAAAACATATTTTTTTAAAATTAAATAAAAAAGCCGCCTTAAAACCACATTGGATGAATATCTTCCCAACGTGTTTTTACGGCAGCTGGCTGTCAAGCTCATCTTCTAAGCTAGACCCTTTAGCTTTGCGTCTCTGCTTTTCAGCAGATTTGCCAAAAACATATTTTTCTATAATAATATACCACAATTTAGTATATTCTTGTCAATGAAAATTAGTACGTGTCTTGAATAATTTTTCAAGCGACGAGTCATAAGAGCGAGTATAAAAAAACGAAAGCAGCAATTTTGCATAATTGCTGCTTTTTTGTTCTGTATTTATTTTCTTGAGAACCGATCATACCTTTGATAACCCATACATATGATCCGCCCTCTTAGGTCAACATAATACCAGTATAATGTGCAAACGATTCCTGTTTACAATGGAAAGGAAAATGCAAATATGGCATTAATGGCAAAACAACAGTATTTGGATAGCTTAAAACAAACAGGTGTTAAAGTCTATTTGTTCGGAGACTTGCTCGATAATCCCCACGAGCATCCAATGATTCGGGCTTCCGTCAATTGTATTGGAATGACATATGAATTGGCTGAGATTCCCGAATTCCAGGAACATATGACCGCAACCTCCCATTTGACCGGCAACAAGATCAACCGCTTTACACATATTTTTCAAGGAACAGATGATTTAATCGCCAAAGTCAAAATGCAGCGAGTTCTGGGACAAAGAACTGCCTCATGTTTTCAGCGCTGTGTGGGGATGGATGCAATCAATGCTGTCTATAGTACCACTTTCGAAGTCGACCAGGATTACGGCACCAATTACCATGAAAACTTCAAAAAATTTGTAGAAATGGTCCAAGATAAAGATCTGGTTGTTGTAGGTGCAATGACAGATCCAAAAGGGAATAGAAAATTAAGGCCCAGCAAGCAGGCAGATCCGGATTTATACCTTCATGTTGTAGAAAGGCGGCCAGACGGTGTTATCGTAAGAGGAGCAAAAGCTCATCAGACAGGAGCGGTAAATTCCCATGAGATTTTAGTAATGCCTACCATTTCAATGAATCCTGAAGATAAAGATTATGCCATATCTTTTGCTGTTCCTGTTGGTGCAGAAGGAATCTTTATGATTTATGGCCGCCAATCCAGTGATACCAGGAAAATGGAAGAAAGTGCGGATCTCGATATCGGCAATTATACTTTTTCCGGACAAGAAGCTTTAATCATCTTTGATAATGTGTTTGTCCCGAATGAACGAATTTTCTTAAATGGTGAAACGGAACACTCTGAGAATTTAGTTGAAAGATTTGCTGCCTATCACCGTCAAAGTTATGGTGGCTGCAAAGTCGGAGTAGCAGATGTGCTCATCGGAGCTGCTGCTTTAGCTGCTGAATTTAATGGGGTGGAAAAAGCCAATCATATAAAAGACAAACTCATCGAGATGACTCATTTAAACGAAACATTGTACAGTGGCTCCATAGCCTGTTCAGCCCTGGGCTACCGAATGCCTGCCGGCAACTATCTGGTTGATTTAATGTTAGCCAATGTAACCAAACAAAATGTTACCCGCTTTCCTTATGAAATAACCCGATTGGCTGAAGATATCGGCGGCGGCTTGTTAGCAACAATGCCCTCTGAAAAGGACTATAAAGACTCAAAAATCGGTCCTTACTGTGAAAAGTACTTAAAAGGAGTTGAAGATATCCCAACTGAATATCGCCTGCGAGCGCTGCGACTTATTGAAAATATCGCATTAGGCCCCGGTGCTTCAGTGTATCGAGTCGAGTCCTTGCATGGTGCCGGCTCACCTCAGGCGCAAAGAATCATGATTGCTCGATTGGCTAACTTTGACGTTAAGAAAAAATTTGCCAGATTGATTGCCGGCATTGATAAAACCAAGACGGAAAACAATTAACTGTCATCTGATAAACGGAAAGGTTTAACCTAATAACAAGGCCGGGACATCAATCGTGACATCCCGGCCAAAACTTTATTATCCTTTGATGCTTTTGGCGGAGACGATCCAGGGAGCCGGAAACGGCTCCATCATTTTTTTACTGTTTACCCGCGATACCGCTACATGGATCGCTTCTGTACGCTCCAGGCCGTTTTCCTGGAACAAAACCGGAAGTGATGTCAAAATTTCAAAATCCAACGTATAGATCACAAAATCCATGGAAGGATTGACCGCCAGCAGACTCTTTATTTCACAGTCGATCCGCGGAGAAGCCACGATAAAGGCTTTATTCGGCACCGGCAGCCCGTCCAGGATACCGTCTCCTAAAGATTCAATGATGATTACGTTGTTCAAGCCAAATTTTTCAACATTGCATTTCATCGTATTCCGATCCCTGCGGTCATACTCAACCGCAATGATACTGCCTGAGGCAGCAATCATGGCGGCCTCTACTGCAATGCTCTCACCTGAAATTATACATATATTATCCTGGTCTCCCGTATTGAGCTTGTTCATAATGACAGCCCGGACTTCCCGGCACACATACTGAACAGAGCCGCAGGAAAAACGGGTGTTATCCAATCCTATCTGATGATTTGTGGCAGCGTCAGGATTCATGATCAACATGGCTGCAGAGGCATTGATCCCGCGGTTGATCATATCC
>JAGFXV010000117.1 GCA_017861475.1 Bacillota bacterium
ACAAAATCAGCAGGTGTAGAATATCGTATATAATAAAATAAGCAAAGGTAACCAAGTTAATAGAAAATGAATTGGAGGGGCAAAATTTGATCAACAAAAATCAGCTTAATCTTCAGGACGCATTTCTAAACCAGATTCGCAAGGATAAAATCCTGGTTACCATATATATGATTAATGGTTTTCAGATCAAAGGGGTTGTGAAAGGTTTTGACAACTTCACCGTCATCGTAGAACTGGACGGTCGCCAGCAAATGGTTTACAAGCATGCCATCTCAACGGTCAGCCCCATCAAACCGATCGGGGTCATCAGCTTGGAAAACAAAGCTGAGGAAGAGTAAACTTCACCAAATAAGCAACAATACAAGCATATGCGGAAAGGCAGGACAGATTGAGCGGCATTGAGATTGTTTTAGGGATTATTCTATTGCTCTTTATCCTGATGATTGGTGATCTTAAAAAGAAAATCATTGCCCTGATCATATTCGCAGCGATCGTCGTTGAGAAATTTTTGCGTTGAGCCGACAAAAACAAATGAATCGTAAATATTAAATCGGGGCTGACCCCCGATTTATTTTTTCTCTTCCCCAAACTGTTCTACCAGCCACATGCTGATCTCATCCCGAACCCGCTCAAATTCAGTCAGGATTTCTTCCTCACTGCCGGTTGTAGCCGCCGGATCACTGAAACTATGATGCAATAAGACTTTTGCATTTGGGAAATAGGGACAGTTTTCCCGGGCGCTGTCACAGACTGTGATGGCATAATCCATATCTTGATCCATAAATTCATCAATACTTTTGGAACGATGACTGCTGATATCAATACCCGCCTTCTTCATGGCCGCGATAGCAAAGGGATTTACCCTAAAGGGATTTGTGCCTGCGCTGAAGACTTCAAAGCGATCTCCGTACATGGAGCGCAAAAGACCCTCTGCCATCTGCGAGCGGGCGGAATTCTGGGTGCAAACAAACAATACGGTTATTTTATTCATGCTGAACCTCCTGAAGAGCAAAATTTCCAATCAATGATCTCTCATATATCTTCTTTTATCACATATAACATTGACTTTCAATCAAAATGATAATAATATAAGCATATACTTATTTATTTTATATAACAAAGCGATTATTTTTTAGCAATGTCTTTAAAAGGAGATTATGTTTATGGGTTTTTTTCAATGGCTAAACGATCAGTTGCTGAAGATGGAGTGGCTGTCAGATCTGATCAGGAATCTGGTGGAAAATGTTTTTGGCCTCGATATCACTACCAGGTTGGGCGGCAGTATTCATTTTTTCATCTATGATGTGATCAAAATATTTATCCTGCTGGCAGTTTTAATCTTTACGATTTCCTATATCCAAAGCTTTTTCCCGCCGGAAAGGACCCGGGCGATCATCGGCAAGTATAAAGGATTCTGGGCCAACCTGTTCGGGGCTTTGCTGGGTACCATAACACCCTTTTGTTCATGCTCTTCCATTCCGTTATTTATTGGCTTTACCAGCGCCGGGCTGCCCATCGGAGTGACGTTTTCCTTTTTGATTTCTTCTCCCTTGGTTGATTTAGCCTCGGTTTTGTTGCTGGCCAGTATTTTCAACTGGAAGATCGCGATCGCTTATGTCCTTGCCGGACTGATTCTGGCTGTTGTATCCGGCACGATTATCAGTAAATTAAAACTGGAGGGCTATGTGCAGCCTTTCGTTTATGGGGATGGATCCATGGAATATGTGGCTGAAAATATGGGAACCCGGGAGCGCTTGTATTTTTCCAAAACACAGGTCATGGATATTGTCGGTCGGGTATGGATATATATACTGATTGGTGTAGGCATCGGGGCAGCCATCCATAACTGGGTCCCGCAAGAAATCATCTCCGCCGTTCTTGGACAGGATAAATGGTATTCCGTTTTAGTTGCTACTATCGTTGGTGTACCTATGTATGCTGATATTTTCGGAACCCTGCCTATTGCTGAGGCCCTGGTTTTTAAAGGCGTGGGGATCGGAACGGTGTTGTCCTTTATGATGGGGGTCACAGCTTTATCGCTGCCCTCGCTGATCTTGCTTTCCCAGGTGGTAAAACCGCGGTTGCTGACGGTGTTTTTTACGCTGGTTACGATCGGCATTATAATCATGGGCTATACCTTCAATGCCATCAGTCATTTTTTAATTTGAATCAGATTCAATGCTTAAACGTTTTCTTTGATCTAGAATTGAAGCAAGGGGATGATAACCATGTTTGAAACAGTTTTCAAGGCTTTGGGAGAACCCACCCGGCTAAAGATCATAAAGTTATTGGCCGTGCGGGATCTGTGTGTATGCGACCTGGAGGAAGTCATGCAGATCAGCCAGCCTCGTATTTCCCAGCATCTGAAAGTCTTGAAACATGCAGGGCTTGTAAATGAACGCAAGGAAGGGCAACGTAGTATTTGCAGTGTTAACCGGGAGTTATTATTTGAAACCATGGAAAAATTCCGGCAGTACATCGATCAGCCATTGGAGGGCATGGCAGAGTTTGCTGACGAATGCCTGCGCATGCCTGATGTGATCGGGGAATATTGTACCAAAAAGGATTGTGGCAAAGAATAAATATAAATTTAAGGGAGGTAAAAAAAATGAAGATTGAAGTATTGGGCTCGGGTTGTGCACGTTGCAATCAACTGGAGAAGGATGTAATCAACGCATTGGCAGAACTCGATATTGCAGCCGATGTATCCAAGGTAAAGGACATATCAAAAATTATGGCTTACAAAGTCATGTCCACTCCGGCTTTGGTTATTGACGGTCAGGTAAAAATCGCTGGACGGGTACCCAGCAAAAAAGAACTGCACAACATAATCAAAGAAGCTACAGAATAAAAACGGCCGTCCATAATCTTGATAATTTCTTAACATTTATTTGATATTGTCATGACAGTTGATATGTATTATTTCTCTAGAGTTCAAAATGAGTTCTAAAGAAATATTGAAGGAGGAATTTATCATGAAAAAAAATTGGACGAAATTCTTAGTATTAGCGATGTCATTGTTGTTGGTGGGCGGAATGGTTTTAAGTGCCGCCGCTGCTGATACAGGCACCACAGCAACCGGTTTGCTGCAACAGGGAATCAGAGCCGGTCAGCAAAGAGCCCAGACTGCGCTTAATGCAGTCGCAGATTTGACCGGACTGAGTACCGATGACATCCGCACCCAAAGGGCAGCCGGCAATTCATTGGCCGACATTGCTGCCGACAAGGGAGTCAGTGAACAAGCTGTCATCGACAAGGTTATTGCCGAACGCACGGCTGTACTTGATCAGCTCAAGGCTGACAACAAAATCACGGCAGAACAGTACAATGCT
The DNA here is from genome assembly GCA_017861475.1 of Bacillota bacterium. Lineage (GTDB taxonomy): Bacteria > Bacillota > Syntrophomonadia > Syntrophomonadales > Syntrophomonadaceae > Syntrophomonas_B. The sequence goes on from JAGFXV010000117.1 coordinate 3,333, forward strand.
TGTATCAGTAACATGCAGGAAAGAATCAAGACCAATGTTGAACGGACTGCGGTCGGTCCCGCCAATGGCAATCAGGGTATGGGATGTATGCGCGGTGCCGGTCAGGGTCAGGGAGCAGGTCAGGGCCGGGGCATGGGCCAAGGTCAGGGAATGGGCAGAGGAGCCGGACAGAATCAGGCCAACTGCATCTACAATGTTCCTGCCGCCAAATAACTGATATTTATACAGAAGGGCGCCTTGTCAAGGGCGCCCTTTGCTGTTGATTAAGGGATTTGGATGATATAATGATAACAACTATTTAATGAAAGAGATCCTTCAAAAATGGGGAGTATGATATGGAAGCTGTTATTTTACTGGTCGAAGACGAAAAGAAATTGCGGGACATGGTAAGCACTCATCTGCAGCAGGAGGGTTTTATTGTAGCCCCGGCTGCCGATGGTTTGGAAGCCTTGCGTGTCTGGCAGGAGATAAAGCCGGACTTGATGGTCCTTGATCTGATGCTGCCCAAATTGTCAGGCTGGGAAGTCCTGAAAAAGATCCGGCAAAAGGATAACACGCCGGTGATCGTACTTACCGCCCGGGCCGAGGAAGTAGACAAGCTGCTGGGTTTGGAGCTGGGGGCTGATGATTACATGACCAAGCCGTTTTCACCCCGCGAATTAAGTGCCCGCATAAAGGCGGTTTTGCGTCGCAGCCATTCGGTCGTACAGAATACCGCCACAAATTTTTATAATCTTACGCTTAATCCGGAAAGAATGGAAGCTTTCGTGGGCGATGTGATGCTGCAGCTGACAGGTACAGAATTTAAAATCCTGTTGCTGCTAGCAGAGAATCCCGGTCAGGTTTTCTCCCGGCTGCATATTCTGGAAAGGGTCTTCGGAGATATGTATGAAGGTTATGAGAGGACCATAGATACCCATATCAGCAATCTCCGTCATAAAATTGAAGCAACCGGGCTGAGCGAAGTCGGCATCAAAACTGTATATGGGGTGGGCTACAAGCTGGTCATGGGGGAATCATAAATGGCAAAAGCAGGTTTGGCCAAAAAAATAATTACCACGCTAATCGTCGTTTCATTGGTGTCGGTTTTGATCACCGCGATACCGATGCTGCTGATGACCAGACAGCAGTTCTCGAATTATATAGACAAGTATGATCAGGCCATGTTAGCACAATGGCTTCCGGTAGTAAGCGAAACCTACGCCCAAAATGGTGCAAGCGGCCTGCAGGATCTGCTGGAATCAAATACGATGGGCAGCGGCATGGGTAACGGTATGGGCAATGGCATGGGCAATGGCATGGGCATGCGCCGCGGAGGAGTTGCTGCCGGTATGAGGATGAAGCAGGGGCAGCGTTTGGTAGTGACCGATGTGAAAGGCACCGTTTTGGCGGACTCGCGGGGACTGCTCCTGGGACAACAGGCCAGTTTTGATCCATCGGATGTCAGTTCCGCCCCGCTCATGAATGATCAGCAGCAGATCGGGACGCTTTATGTGATCAGTCCGCTCGGTTCGGGGCTGGCCTCACTGGAGAATGATTTTATCACCAGGCTGACGGGCAGTACAGTGATCCTGGCACTTTTCATGGCCATCATCGCTTTGATCGTAGGACTGCTGCTGGGAAAGAGAATCAGTGCTCCGTTGGGAGATCTGTCCACTGCCATCCATAACGTAGCCCAGGGAAAACTCGACCAGAGGTTGGATCTGCAAGGGGACGCTGAGTTTGAACAACTGGGACATGATTTTAACCTCATGGCGCAGAATCTGGAGAATGCCGATAAGAACCGGCGCCGTATGACCGCTGATGTTTCCCACGAATTGCGCACGCCGCTGACATTTTTACGCGGACAGTTGGAAGAAATGCAAAACGGCAATATCATCGCCGATGCAGAAAATATTTCCCTGCTGTTGGATGAAGTGATCCGCTTGTCAAGGTTGGTTAAAGAATTGGACAATCTGGCCCTGGTGGAAAACCATGCCGTAAAACTAAATCTCAGTACTTTCCCGGTCAATGAACTGCTGGAGCGTTTAACACCGGTCAATATCGCCATGCAGGACAAGAGAATAAACTACAGTATAGAGGTGGAAAAAGATATTCAGCAAATAACCGCTGACCTGGACAGATTGTTGCAGATCCTGCTCAATCTGCTCTCCAATGCCATGCAGCATACTGGGGATGACGGTATGGTAAAACTATCTGTCCACCGGCAGAAGGAATCCCTGCAATTCTCGGTAGCCAACAATGGGCCAGGAATACCGGCGGAAAACCTGCCTTATATTTTTGAACGGTTCTATCGGGTCGATGACAGCCGCAATCGCCGGGCGGGCGGAATGGGGTTGGGATTA
>JAGFXV010000427.1 GCA_017861475.1 Bacillota bacterium
AATAGTATGAGTTGATAACGGTCAAATTAACGAGGAGAAAACATGATGAATAAAAAAGCATTAAAAGATCCGTTCAGTGCGATGAGCCATCTCCTGGGAATCATCTTATCAATGATTGGAACCATAGTTCTGCTGCAGCAGAGTCATAATCTTACGGACAAAATCGGGCTGGGGATATTTGGCGCGTCACTGATCTGTCTGTATACGGCCAGTACGATTTATCATGCACTGGATGTTTCGGATAAGGTAAATCTGATCCTGCGAAAAATCGACCATGCCATGATCTATGTCCTCATCGCCGGAACCTATACTCCCATGTGCCTGATCGCCCTAAAAGGGGCATGGGGTACAGCCCTGCTGATCACCATTTGGGTCATCGCAGCGGCCGGCATCGCCCTGACCCTGTTATGGTTTGATGCGCCCCGCTGGCTGACGACCACGATTTATGTTCTTATGGGCTGGCTGTGCGTGATTGCAACCATACCGTTAAAACAGTCGGTGGGTATGGCAGGACTTGGCTGGCTGCTGGCCGGAGGTCTTCTTTATACGATCGGCGCTGTGATCTACGCGACCAAACGTCCCCATATCACCTTTGGCATGGACGGCATTCATGAAATATTCCATGTCTTTGTGCTGGGCGGCAGCCTCTGTCATTACATATTGATGCTCCTGTATCTGCCTTACTAAAAAACTGACACGGATGACATAAACCCGTTTCCAGTCTTTTGAAACTGAAAACGGGTTTGCCTTTGATCTGCGCCGGAGCGAATATTCTCCGGCTTTTGCTTGTCTGTTTTAATTTATTACCTTTGGCTGAAAATGATAAACGGGAGCCGTGGAGTCATTAAGACGGCTCATGCCAATTTGAGTGTAATTCTGTGTTGGCAGGCAACTGAGGACCAATTTCATTTTAGCTTTGCTGAGCGTGCCCTTGTCGACCAGGTTACTCAACCGGCTGTACAGTTGGGATCTGGTAATATGGCCGGTGGAATAAAAGCCCTTCAGTATGGCGCGCTTCTGTTTTAATGTAAGCGTACCGTCATCGACCAGACCACTTAGAATGGATGACAGCTCCGAATAACTATAACTGCTGATTCTGACGGGGATCACTTTTTTCAAAACTTTGCTGGGATCAGGTTTAACAGGTTTCTGATTTTGGATTGCAGTGCCGGGGGCAGCGCCAGGACTGCCGGGAACAGCGGGCGCACTGCTGACGACGGGGGTAGTAGTGCTGTCGGTCGATGAACTGTCAGTGGCAGCTGATGCCATACCTGCAGTTCCAAGTAACATTATTCCTGCCAGCAGGAAGGTTAGTAATTGGTTGATTTTCTTCTTCATGTGATTCATTCCTTTCTATGATGAGTAGTAATTACTACACCCCAAGACTAAATCTGTTTCATGAACATTTAATGAACATATTATTAAGAAATTATATAAAACATATAGAAAAATACAGATATTACAATATTTTGCCAATGCCTGACCTGCCGGTCATCCTCATGCTGGAAACGGGAATTGCTGCGTTATCCCCAGAGTCAAGATAAAAGAATGGTTCATAGGCAAAACATGCTAATCACACCGCATGGACAATGCTATAAATTACTTGCAGACTGCATTCGAAATTCTACTCCACGGTTAAGATGATGGACGGCAAGAAGCTCACCGACCTGGAACTGCCCCCGGCCGTTGTCGAGAAGGTCATGCCGATTCTGCCGCTGCTGGGCAAAACGGTCATCGGCGAGTTGCTGGTCAGGTATAAAATGATTTAAAGCATGATATAAAATCCCTCTTAGAGGGACGAAAAAACAAAGCCGATAATTAGCCGGCAAGCCTAAAGAAATGTAGGCTTGCCGGCTTTATTGTCCAATAAACATGACGATTGAAGGGAAAAACTTCTAGAAAAGGAGGAAATGTAATAATGTTTATGGAAAATTCTGTTCATAAAATAAAAAAACAAAAGAGCGGAATTAAGGAGTGAGATATAAGATTGGTGCATCTTGGTTTAACAGTATTATTAAATACAACTTATGTTCCGCTATTATACTTTTTTATCTTGTTGCTGGTTTACTTTTGGTATTTTTCCTATTTTCCATACAAGAATAATGGCCAGACGCTAGGGAAAAAATGGCTCAAAATCCGTATCGCAGATCTGGATGGAAATAATATGTCTTTAGGGCATTTTGTTGTCAGGGATCTCGTAAAAAACGGTACTGCGACAGTTCTGTCAATATTTTTCGGTTATGCAGGTATGCTTTGGGTATTGACTTACTTGCTTGCTTTAACAAAAGACAGAAGGGCTTTGCATGACATAATTGCAAGAACGCAGGTCGTTAAGGTGGAAAATGTTGTCTATACGGGAGGAAAATAAAATGAGGAGAAAGGAGGTTTCAGTTTACTGAAACCTCCTGTTATATTCACCGGCGCTGCGGGTATCAGATTTTTTTGAACAAGGTGCTGATGATTTTGATATGTTCGCGCTCTTCATTGATCAGTTTTTCCAGCGTTTCGGCGCCTGCCTGGTTGACCGCATTCTTAAATTCCTGAAAGATGACGATGGAATCTTTTTCAAAACCAATCGCAATGCGGAGGATATCCTGATCGTTTTTGATTCCGGAAATAATGTCTTCCACTTC
>JAGFXV010000010.1 GCA_017861475.1 Bacillota bacterium
TCATATTTTACTTTTGACAAATAGCCTACATCAAAATAAGATATTTCACTGCTTTTGATAATGTTGCCTGTCTTCATGCTGACATAATAACTATAACCGACGGTCTGCTCTATCGGTTTTTCCACTTCCGAAGTTGCAGTCCCAAATTTTTCCGACCTTATTACCTGAATATTCCAGAATGGTTCTACCTTTATTCCCATAGGCAGATTTACTTCAAAAAAACCAGCCCCTTTATTTACCGCAGGAATATCTTTAAATTCCTCTGATGCCGTTTGACGGTAATGAAAGATGACCTCCGCACCTTCCTGATAATCTTTAATCTGCCAGTTTAGAACCGCTAATCCTTGTTCATTCCCGACGGTGGTTTTTTCATCATTAACCTCGACGGGTGAAATCCAGCTTTGTTCTTTGGTAAACTGATCCAATGACTGATTTACATTACTTGAAATTGCATTGAGGCTAGATTGTAGATTATTGTTGTTTTGACTGAGACTGTTCACCTGATTATTTAAATTACCAATTTTCGCAAAAAGCACAAAGTTCATAATCAGAATCAGGACAGCTGCTAATAACAAACGCTTTTCAGATTGCAATTAAATTCCTCCCCATGTTAAAAATCATACAAAGATTTTTGATAACGTCTCCGTCATCCCAATTGTATTTTATATGCTAATATGTTTAATACGACGTATCAAAGTCATCCATTTCATAATTGTATAACAAACCCAGTATTTTTTTAAAATAACCATTACCTGAATCTATCAGTTTCACTTACTGCGGCCTCAATTTTCCCCTGAACGATCACTTTCATAAGTGTACCCGCCATCTAACCAATAATAAAACCCTTCGTGTGTATCAACCTTATTGTTAGGATACAAAGTTATACTTTCCACGGTGGGTTTGGTAATATCATCACCAGAGATCTTAAAATTCGTGAATTTTCCGGTTAACCTCCCACTGCTGACAAGCAGGTAATAATCAACGCCACGGTAATCTTTCAGCACATTGATCGCATCCAGCGGCTGAATCTTGTCAAACGAGGAAATACTTCCGTCCCGTTCCACCATTACTGAACAGCATGTAAAATCTCCTTGGTCGCTAAAACCGCCCCATTCTCCCGATGAGCTTGACCTGCTGTTCAGATCTTTTACCGGCGGGGTGCTCCCGTACTGAATGATATTCCCTTCAACATTCTGGACGATTCCCGGCAAAGGCAAAGTCTTGGCAATAACAGCACAAACTTCGTCATCTTTATTCAAAACAACCCGATACACATCCGCAGCATCATACGTGTTATTGGGAATGGATTCCGGAGCCAGCAGCAGTGCATTGGGGGCGGCTTCGAACCCTTCCACGGCAATATCGGCGGGAGCAAAGGCATACTCAACATCATTAATCCTGACCTTCCCGTTAGCAACGAGCAGCTTATTTGAAGTCAGAACGGGATAATCCTGCACCTGAATTGAAACCACTTTTTGATTATCGTTCCAACAAGGGTCACAGAAATGTCCGATCACGCCTAAAACATCTTGGGCACCGGCAAACACGCAATTTGATTCCAATGATGCCGATTTAAGGGAAGAAATCTCTCCGGTCGAGTCATCGTAGGTATGAGCAACGTAAAGGTAATTTGCTGAGAAATCACATTCAGATAGTACCAGATAACGTAGCCGCCTGAACTGTCAACTGAATAATCCATAATTAATACATCCTGGGCCTGTGTCCCCGGTACAAACTCATCATTGATCAAAGAGATCGACAACTCCGTCACTATTTAAATCCGCCGCCTGATTTTGACTGGCATAAACAGCAGCCGCGGCGGTAAGATCATTTAAATATACAAAACGGGATACGCCCAATAATCCGCGTCAACGTCAGAATAATACTGCCTGTCAGGCGTACTGATGGGGACATGGTATTTTTTGCGCATCATCGCCTCTATTCTTCTTGCCGTTTCAGCCCGGGTAATGTTCCCTTCCGGTGCAAAATGCCCGTCAGGATATCCATCCGTTATACCAGGACTAACTGCATAAATATAGGGAGCGCTCCACCTGTCCACATCGACGTCGCTATACTTCATATCCGGTGAAGTAACCGGCGATAGCTTCAATTTTTTGGTTAAAAACAAGCATAGTTCCTCACGGGTCAGCTTACTGTTGCTATCGTTCTCGGAAATAGTGCTGAGATCTGCCAATGCTGATGAAACGTTTCCCATAAAATAATAAGACATGCCTCTTGTGAGCTTCTGAGGAATTTGGCTGTAGCGCGATGGCCTGATCAAAGCTGTTGATGGCATTGGCAAATTGTCCCTGTTGAAACAGCACCTTGCCCTCGGACATATAACCATCATAGCTGCCCACACCGTTTGCTAATGATTGAAAAGCAGATGCAATTAAGATCATGGTTAACGCCGCTATGAACAGCCATTTTCTTGCCAACGCTTAGTCCTCCTATGTAAATATTATCTTACTAATATTGATTATATCTTAATATTCCATATTTTAGGCAATAAAAAAGGCGGGCTTTAGCCCGCCATATCAAGTGCAGATTTTTCTATTTTTTTGGGGGTTCAGGCTGATAAATCAAAATCGGACAACAGACCTGTGCTCCGCCACCTACTGCAACGAATACCAATAAAGCAGATAATGATGTACATGCCCATAATTTTAAATTCTTAAACATATCGAGTCACCTCCTTTCCAATAAATGCTCCAGGGTGCCGAAGAGTTTGTCCCAAGCATGTATATAAATTATCCCTGGCCGAAAAAGAGTAATATCCTGCCAGAAAAGGCCTAGTAATATAGCTGTTCCAAACGAATTGAGCTGGAATTTTATAATCAATAATGATGAAACCGTCAACATCGTCAGTAGTACCGTCATGGCTCCGGTCTTCATTTTCCTTCTTTGCATTGGATCATCTATGGTCAGTACCGGGTTGTCCACTGGTACTACTGTGAAAATCAAATATAAGGACAACAGCAAAACCAAAGTCATGCTCACCCACATATAGTCAATCGTAAACATAGCAGCGGCTTTTCCTATAATCAACAGAGTAAAAATAGTTGAAACGGTACAGCGGTAGTATTTTTCACAATGTACGCCTCCGGTATAACGTCTGTATAAAAATGCGGTCAACATCACTGTGATCGTCTCTTTCAATATTCCTGCCAGTACTGCTGCAATTGCTACCAAAATTATTTGCAGCAACGCCCCTAATACTATTTCAATTCCGTACCTCAATTCGTCCGTATGTACAGAACGGGATGAATTATCCGCCAAAAACCCGGCCAAACGCTTAGCAAGGTAATTCATTGACGCTCATTCTCCTCTCCTGTTTTTCATGAGGAATATAAACCGAGAACAATACTCCCTGCTCCGTGTTGTTAGCAACAATTGTACCGGAATTTTTTTCAATCAGTGCTTTTACTGTATACAATCCGATCCCGATGTGTCCTTCACCCTTGGTGGAGTACCCTTTGGCAAAAATGTTCGGAAGTTGATCAGGTTCTATCCTGCCCGAATTCAGTACTTCAAAGATGTGACCGTTGACATCTTCCGTAATCGTCACTTGCACCATCCTCATATCTGGCTGCAAGCTGCTGACTGCATCCAGGGCATTATTGATAAGATTACCGAGAATTTTATTTAATTCGTAATATGATATGGACAAGGTCTGCAGGGATCCATTTAAAACAAAGTTAAACTGAGTCTCCTTGGCTGCCGCCAGGTTTGATTTTATAAACAACAAAGAAGTAATTGCCGGGATTGAAGTGAATATTGATTGGGTCGAAAACACCTGCTGACCTAATAATTCATTCAGATAGCTATGTATTTCTTCCGGAAGTCCTAATTGAGTAAATCCGAGGATGGTCTGCAAGTGGTTTATCATGTCATGTTTTTCGGCACGAATTGCGGTGTACAGTTCATCGAAGGTATCAATGTATTCTGCTTGATATTGAAGGAGGGCTTCTTTTTCGGATGATTTTATCAGTTCCTTGACTAATAAAATACCAGCAAACAAGGTAACAAGTAAAACCATATTTGAAACAATACCCATACTGTGAAGAGATAAAGATTTAAATAAATGAGGGACTCCCTGATCAAAAATGAAAAGATTGCAAATCGCTGTCACCAATATATTCAATAAAAATAAAATGATAAGAACCATAATCATTTTTTGCTGTTTGCGGTTAAACGTGATGTTGTCAACCGTTTTTATACTGTAATCCGCCAAATGGAATCTATACTTTTTAGCAACAGCAATGGCAATTAACATAACCGTGATCTGCGGTAAGGGAGCAAAAGCGTATTGCAATGGTTTCGTACCAATTGTTTCAGCTGTCAGGCCTAAAATGGAGAAAACCAACGGTGTGAACAGTGCTTCCGCAACACCAAAAAATGTAAATCCTAATACTACCACCAGTATCGCTTGATATAAATAAACATCCCAAAACATTCTCACCAGGAGCGCAAGGAAAAATACGAGAATAATAACATGGGCTCCATACGGACAATCGATCGTTCTTATATATAAGCCAAATACGCTATATAACAGACCCGTCGCCAGAATTTTTGATTTTTGGGGTGATAAATTGACCAACTGCAGACCCAGCGAAACCGTAAGAGCCCCTGCAATAAAACCATGCAATAGTAAAATCCACTGCGGTAATTGATCAATCATATCCGCTTGCCTCCCATAAATCTAAATTTTGTTTCATCAGCTATAATTCATTTACAAGATGATCAAACTTAATTCTAATATATGGAAACTAGCGGAGACAGAATATGCGATTCCAACTATTTTTCTTTGATATATTGTCGACAGATATATAAATACCAATACCTGCTAGAAAGCAGGTATCGATTTTCATATATGTAGTTATGCACAAATGTCACATCATAGCTTCCTTTTCCCCATCTGCAAGGTTTAACTTTTTATTCAATATTATAAATTTTTCAGATTATAATGCAATTATAACAATAGCTTTATCATAAATCCAACAAATTAATTTGAAAATAGGAAATATTGCAAATTTTACTTTAGTTTCTGCATAGAGTACATTTCCTACTGACTGAGTTCCCATGCAGGTTCCAACTTTCCTTTGGTGGGCATCCGGCCACAGATTTTGGCATAGAAAAGGTAAGCAGCTATGGCTAAAAAACCGGAACTCAATACCTGTACTAGCGCGCTTAAACAGTCATAATGATATACACCACGATACTTGAATAAGAAACGAAAAGCTGAGACTTTGATCTCAGCTTATTCTGCAAGTCTATGGTTATTTCTCACTCTGAGATAAGTTATCGGGCAGGGAAATGCCCATGTCGACAAAACGTTTCAGCACTGCTGCAACTTCTGCCCGGGTTGCGGAAGATTGGGGCATCAACAGCGTGGCTCCATTGCTGGCAGTCCCGGTTATAATACCGTTGCTGCAAACCCAGTTAAACCCGACACGCATATTTTCATATACAAACAAGCCATCAGTATACGCAGATATGCCCGGATATCCGCCTGCGGCAATCTTCAATCCAGCGTAGTTGGCGTAGCGCCATAACAGCACAGCCAACTGCTCGCGGGTGATGGGATCATCAGGCCCAAACCTCCCGTCGGCATAGCCGGATACGATTTTATTGGCCAGGGCCCAATCTACCGCCGGTTTGTACCAACTGCCATCCGCGATGTCTGACATCCTGACATTACTGGCTGCTTGCGGTGTCCCCGCCATCTTGTAGAGCGTATTAACCAGCATGGCGCGGGTCATCGGCTTATTTGGTTCGAAAATGTTGCTGGCAACGCCGTTCATTAATCCTTTTTCGTATACATACAGCATATAATCAAAATACCATGCTGTTTTGTCCGCATCAGTGAAAAGCGAATACGCCCGTTCAGCATCCATGCTCAACGCATCCACGAACATGCTCGTATACTGATTGGCTGCACTGAATTTCACCTGACCGGCTGATTTATCATAGGTACAGGGGATCTTATGCAGCTTGCCCGTATTGTCCCGCCCATACAGATTCAAGGAATAAACCAGTTGGCCGGCTGGCGGGCTGTAGGGCATGCTGATGGTCATGGCATTATCGAAATGGTTTATGGTTGCATCGCTGATCTGCACATTTATATCAAATCTTATTTCATTGGTTCTGAAAAAGGGCGCCGAGTAGTTGGTCAGATTAATGTTGCCGATAATGCCGCATTCTCCGCCCAGTCCCTTTAAATATCTGCAGTCCGTCAGATTGTTGAGTATATCACTGACGGTGACATTATACTCTGCGGTTTTCAGGATATAATCCAAGGCTTTAAAAGCTTTTACCACCTGGGCCGGATCTTTATAGAAATTACTGGTCGGCCATCCCTGGGCGGTTATATAATCATTAAACAGCGTCTGTCCGCCAGCGCGCAAATAGCTGATATCTTTTTCATAGGAAAAGATCAAGCCTTTCATAAAAGCGATATCGGCAGTGTTGCTGCTGCTGCTCCGGCTGTGCAAATACAGATAACGTGAAATGCCGTTGCCCAAGGCCAGTCCGATGGAATTGCCGACCGTTCCCCAACTGCTGTATGCAAGCAGCATGCTCATTTCGCATTCCCGTACCATTCGGTATTCAAGGTTGCTGCTGTAGGCATTGGGGGCTGAGTTAATAACGATGGTCGGAGTTCCTTTTGATATATTAGAATTGATATGATCAATCATGGCGCTGATATACTTTGAATTGAGAACGGATTTTTCAGGCAAAGTCAGCACCAGTATTTCAAGATTGGCATTTTCCGGATCAGTCAAATTGACGCCGATACTTTTCAGATGTTCCTCCACATTTTCCTTGACGGTTTCCAGATCATAGATAGATCCTGCAGAAGATTCCTCTGTATTGCCGAAATAGATGGCGGCTGCGTTGACATTGGTATGATAATGATCGATCATCAAGCTCAATACGGCCATCATTCCCAGTTCATCCGTGCCCGAATAGATAAAGCCGCGAGTACCCATCATCATTCGAATATAGTTAATCTCGTTGGTCTGTACGGTATTCTGCGAGTTGGAGTCATCAATGCCAATAAAGTATTTTATTCCCGCGGAATCATCCTTGGACAAAAGGTAATCGATCAGGTGCAGTTTCCGTTCGCGGGCCAGTTGAGAGTCCTTCACCACATTGGTATAAGATGATTTCGTGGTGATCAGGAAACCTTTTTCATTGTACCTGTAGCCGGCAACAATATTTTTTACGGTCAGGCTTTCTCCCGTCAGCAGTTTTCGAGGAGTTGCATTGTATTGACGCAGATAATTATATGTATCCAAAGTTGCGCCTTTATACCCGACCGTGCAAGTAGCCAGGCGCGCAACCGTGTCGATGATGTATACATGGTTGTTCCTGGATAGATCTATGATTTCATCGATTATTTTATATTCATCCGTATAGGTTGTGTTGGTTAAGACCCGTGAATTCACCAACCCGCCGGAGAGGAGCTGATCGAGGGAGATCACAAAATAATCGGTGGTCTGGTCCATGGCCAGGATCCAATCCATTAATTTTTGGCTATCTCCAAACTGGGTCCCGTTGGCGTTGAACGGCTGTCCGTCCAGCCGGGTGGCATACAAATCTTCATCTGGCATGACCACTTCAAAACCGGCCGCTTCGGCTTCATAGAACACCCTGTCCACATTGACCGGCCGGTTATCCAGCGGAACATAAGCCAGAACAGGTTCGGCTGCACTTTCCGGATTCGTTTCCGTTGGCAAGGCTTGCTCAGCAATATTGGCTGGTACGGTTTCTTCAGGACCGACTGAATCAATCTCATTATCCGTGCTTGTCGTTTCAATGACGACGTTGTTTTCTTCCGTATCTGCCAGTGCAACTACTGCAGAAAATTGCATCACAGTCAGTAACATGGTCAGACAAAGGAACAGACTCAGAAATTTTCTCTTCATATTTGTATCCTTTCTATAAAACAAATGCTTGATTATTGTATTTCAATTATTAAACTACAGCCAGAAAGGCGGAACGGCTTGATGTAAACATACGCAGACCAATCTAAAGTTGTTATTTTGTATTTATATTTTCTCTGTTCAAAAGCTCTGTTATTTATTATAGTCCTCCTGGCACCTGATGCTTACACTTATTTGGCAGTAAAACAATTGAGATCAAATGTATCAATTTGGGACAGCAGTTGTCATCCTATTATCGTCCCAAATTGGCACACAAATTATTTAAATTATAGACTCAATGACCTGAAATCGTCAGTAATTATGCCCACAATTCCGTAAAGTTCGGTTTTTAAACTTATCACAACAGTTATCCTTAAATATTTTTCGTTCTGGCACAAATTTTGCTTATTAATAAGCAAAACCAATATCCTCTTTGTGTCGGACACCCCGTAACAATGCATGAAACAGAAAGGAGTATTCAATTGGCAGAACGTTTTGCAAACCGAAGAGACATTAAATTTCTGCTGGAAGAAGTATTCGATGTTGAGGCACTGACAAAATACGAATACTATCAGGATCACAGTTTGGAAACCTTTGACATGATCATCGATACAGCCTGGAAAATGGGAACCGATTTATGCTATCCCTTCCTGCAGGAAATGGACAAGAATCCGCCCCGTTATGAAGACGGCCAGGCAAAAGTTCATCCCGCGGTGCGGACATTTTTAGACGAAATCGGTCAGGGTGGCTGGATCAATGCTGACTGGGAGTATGCTTCAGGCGGCCAGCAGCTTCCCAACATGATCAAATTTGTTTATGGGTTCCTTTTCATGGGGGCCAATTATTCCATGGGCGCCTACCAGTTGCTGACCTGCGGGGCCGCCAATATTATGAACACATTTGCCAGCGAAGATTTGAAAAGCAAATATCTGGCCAAGTTATGTTCGGCGGAGTGGCAGGGCACCATGGCCTTGACTGAACCTGATGTAGGCAGTTCTCTGGGAGATCTGACCTCCAGTGCCGAAGAAACCGGTCAGGGTTACTACCTGATCAAAGGCAAGAAGATATTTATCTCCGCTGCCGATACCGATGCCTGCGAGAATACGGTACATATGATGTTGGCCAGGATCAAAGGTGCGCCCAAAGGGGTCAAGGGCATATCTCTGTTTGTCGTTCCCAAGTACCGGTTGGAAGGTGACCGTTTGGTATATAACGATATCAGCTGTGACGGCATCGAACACAAACTGGGTTATAAAGGCAGCCCGATTGGCCAGCTGACCATGGGCGAAAACAATGACTGCCGCGGATATCTGGTCGGCGAACCGGGACGCGGTCTGGGCTATATGTTCCATATGATGAACGAAGAACGTATCAACGTGGGCATTGGTGCCATCGGCAAAGCCACGGCCGCCTATTATGCCAGCCTGGAATATGCCAGTCAGCGCTGCCAGGGCAGGAAACCCACGGAGAAAGATCCGCTTGCTCCAATGATTCCGATCATTGAGCATGCTGACATCAAACGCATGCTGCTGATGCAGAAGTCCATCGTTGAAGGCGGTTTGGCCATCTGCCTGCAAGTCGCCAAATACCAGGATCTGGCCAAAGTGTCTCCCTTACCGGAGGATCGTGAAAAATATGCTTTATTGGTTGATTTGCTGGTGCCGGTGGTCAAAACCTTCCCCTCTGAAGCAGGAATAATCTCTACCAGCGCAGCCATTCAATGTTTGGGCGGTTACGGCTTCTGCCAGGACTTCCCGGTTGAACAACATTTTCGCGATATCCGTATAGATCCGATTCATGAAGGTACCACCGGCATTCAAGGCCAGGATCTGTTGGGCAAAAAAATCAGCATGAAAAACGGCAAAGCACTGGATTTGTTCTTTGAAGAGATTTCCAGGACCTTGCAGAACTCCCAGGGGATACGTGATTTGCAGCCGCTGGCCGACCAACTGATTGAGGCTCTAAATGAGTTGGTCCGGGTTACCAAACACCTGAAAGAATTGGCTGCACAGGGAAAAACGGAAGAATTCCTGGCTGACGCGGTGTTGTATCTGGAAATGTTTTCACTCATAACCGTGGCCTGGCAGTGGCTGCTGCAAGCCATTACGGCACAAAAAGCGCTCAACCAACAGACCGGTATGTTGGAATCCGACTATTTATTCTATCAGGGGAAACTGTTTGCCTGCAGATATTTCTTCAGTTATGAACTGAACAAGATCTACGGTCTGGAGCGCCGGCTGATGAGTGTTGATTATCCGACCGTAGCCATGGATGCAAAATTTTTTCAGGCGTTTGCATAAAGACACTGTCACCAACAGTGCAGTTACAGCATAATATTTTCCCGGTGCGGGTTACTGCTCCCGCACCGTAATCAAAATAACGAATCAAGCCTGCCTGTTATTATTAAAAACCAATTTATAAAGGGAGGCATTTATAATGGCGAAAGATTACCAACAAATGTACAGGGAAAAGCTGCGCAGCGCAGCGGAAGTAGCCCAAACCGTAAAACCAGGCAACCTGATTGACTATGCCATGTTCAACGGCAAGCCGGTAGCTCTCGACCAGGCTCTGGCGGCTCGCAAGGATGAGCTCAAGGATATCAGTATTTACGGTGCTGTTACCGTCCCTCCAATCCCGGAAGTCGTTCTGAAGGATCCCTTGGGCGAAATTTTCAGCTACCATGACCAGCACTTCAGCGCACTCACCCGCATACTGCAGGAAAAATGCCAGGGGGTGTTTTATGCCCCGATTCAGTATGGTGAATGCGATCTCTACAACACTTACGGGGTGGAAGATCCGCAAAAAATGGGAACCGTATTGCGGGATTATTTCTTTGTACAAACGACCCCCATGGACAGAGATGGTTTTTTCAATTGGGGGATGCATAATTCCGGTAGTTATTTGTCAGCCATAACCTGCAAATACCCGGTGGTTGAGGTCAATGAAAACATTCCGTTTTGTATGGGAGGCAACCGGGAGAGAATTCATATATCCCAGGTTGCATATGTGGTTGAAGGAGAAAATACTCCCCTGTACGAACTGCCTAAAATTGAAGCAACCGAGGTGGATCGTAAAATTGCCGCGAATGTCTTAAAGTTTTTGCGGGACGGTCAGACCATTCAGTTGGGAATCGGAGCCATGCCCAATATTCTAGGGAAAATGATCTGCGAAACTGATCTGAAGGACCTGGGCGGCTGGACCGAAATGTTGGTTGACGCGTACAAGGAAATGTTCGAGTCCGGCAAAATGACCGGCGCCAGGAAAACCATGGACCGGGGCAAAATTAACTATACCTTTGCGCTGGGCGGACGGGAACTGTATGACTGGCTGGATCATAATCAGGCTTTGGCCTCCTGTGGAGTTGGTTATGTTAATCATCCGATTAATCTGGCTCAGATCGACAATTTGATTTCCATCAATCAAGCGTTGCAGGTTGATCTGTATGGTCAGGTCAATGCGGAAAGCAGTGGCTTTAAGCAAATTTCCGGCAACGGCGGGATGAGTGATTTCGTTTTGGGTGCCTTTTGGTCCAAAGGCGGCCGCAGTTTTATCTGTTTGCCGTCCACCCATAGCAAAAAAGACGGAACCATCATATCCAGAATCGTGCCCAACTTTGATATCGGAACCATTACCACTGTACCCCGCCAAATGGTCAACTTTATCGTAACCGAGAATGGGATTGCCTCTATGAAAACCGCCTCCACCTGGTCGCGGGCGGAACAGCTGATTAATATTGCCCACCCCGATTTTAGAGATGACCTGATCAAGGCGGCCCAGGAACGCAAAATCTGGCGCCGCAGCAATAAAATATCGTAACATTGCAGCTTTCGCTTAAACAGCAAATACCGAAGGCCTTAAACCTTCGGTATTTGCTGTATACAGGCATGTAAGATGCCTGCCCGGCAGTATGCCATTGGAAATATCCCAACGGCATAACAGAAATTCTGAGATACTAAATAGTCTTATTGGTTCTGCGCCATATTTTCAGAGTTTCGGCTTCTTTTATAAGCTCGTCTCTGAATTGAGGATGGGCAATGCCGATAAGCTCTTCCGCTCGCTTCCACACTGGCGCACCCTTAAGCGAAATCACCCCGTATTCAGTGACAATGAAGTTAACCATCTGCCGGGTTACGGTGGTTATGGATCCCCGCTCAAAACAGGGTACGATTCTGGAAACCAGGGTCCCATCTTTCCTGGTGTAGGTGGAAGGCAGACAGATCAGGCTGCGGCCGCCCTTGGACCAGAAAGCGCCGTTAACGAAATCAGACATGCCGCCGTTGCCGGAAATCTGCTTAAAGCCGCTGCTTTCAGCATTGATCTGGGTGAAAAGATCTACCTCCAAGGCCTGGTTAATGGAAATCAGATTCTCCATCTGGGCGAGGCGAGTGGGGTGGTTGACATACCCAACATTACAGGAAGCAATCGCGGGATTGTTGTCTATCCATTCATACAATTTCTTTCCGCCCAGGGCAAAGGTATAGGTAAGCTTACCCTCATCCAGGTTTTTACGGCGGTTATTCATCCGGCCCGATTCCATCATATCCATATAGGCGTCAACCAGCATCTCGGTATTGCCGCCCAGGTCCTTCAGATCGGTTTCACAAATCATCTTGCCGACGATATTCGGCATGCCGCCGATACCTAATTGTACACAGCAGCCGTCATGCAGATGGGGCATAACATTTTCTGCAATTCTGCGATCAACCTCGGTAGGTTCAACCACGGGCAGTTCGTATAAAGGTTCATTATCGCCCTCCACCACATGGGTCACTTCAGAAATATGCACCTGTTCCCGAAATCCGCCCAGGGCCCGGGGGATATTCTGGTTGACCTCAACAATAACATTTCTGGCATTTCTAACTTCACTATAGCTGACTGAGTTGTGAATACCAAAATTGAAATATCCATTTTTATCCATAGGGGTTACACGGATGATAAAGCAGCCGCGGCGGTCGGAACCCGATTTTACAGGCTCCAGATTGGTCCCGAAATGCAAGGATTCAGCTTCGCCGAAGTTGGTCGGATAATAGAAAACACTGGGTATTTTATCGGCCAAAGCCCGGGTAGCAGCACTGAACTGCCAGTCATTATAGGTGAATACCTCGCCCTTGAGATCCTTCATTAAGACTGCCGGAATGGGAGGTACGGTGACCGCCACGGTAATCTTGATATCGCTTAGTTCTTCTTTTCTATCGGCCAATGCTTTGTCACAGGCAATCGGTTTGCCATTAAACATGGCATAGTCAACCCAATCACCGGGCTGAATACATTTCACTGCCTCTGCCGCGCTGCATAATTTGTCTTTATACATTTGCACATAATCTCTGGTCAAGGGAATCAACTCCTTTTTATAAACATAATGGGTAAGTTATCTATGCGTTTTATTGTGCATAATAACCGCCATCAACGATCAGATTGATACCGGTAACATATGAAGATCCCGGTGCGGCCAGGAACATCAAAGCGGTCATGAGTTCGTCATTGGAACCAAATCGTCCCATGGGAATATAATATTTATTGGTTTTTTTGAAAACTGCCTGCAAAGCCTCATTGGACTGGTAATACTCAACCATATCACTGTTAAACCAACCCGGAACCAGCGCATTTACAGTCACGCCTTTCTTAGCCCATTTCACCGCCAGGTCTCTGGTCAAACCCATAACTGCTGCCTTGGAGGCATTGTAAGCAGGTGCACTTATCGTATCGCTGGGAACACCTACCAGACCGGTTAAGGAAGAGACATTTATAATCCTGCCATAATTTTGCCTGACCATCATTGATCCGAACTTCTGACACATCAGCCATAGACCGGTACAGTTGGTGTCGAAAATCATCTTCCAGTGCTTCAAAGAATGTTCCCATATATTCCGGTCATAGGTTACTACCCCTGAATTATTGACCAGGATGTCCACCTTGCCGTACTCTTTCTGTACCAGTTCCACCAGGGCATCAATTTCTTCCGGTACGGTCAGATCCAGGCGTGCCGGCAATGCTTTTATACCCAGTTCCTTTTCCAATTTGGCGGCACTCTCTTTGCACTTGTCTACCTTTCTGGCAGCAATAACCAAATTGGCGCCGGCTTCCCCGAGGGTATGCGCCAGTTGGTAACCCAATCCATAGGCGCCGCCGGTTACAATCGCTACTTGTCCGGACAAATCAAATAACTCTTTGTTGTTTCTCACGACATTTCCCTCCTTATATACGGATAAATAATTCAAAAACATCGGAACTTAATATTTATAGAATCCTTCTCCCGATTTCATGCCCAGCAAACCAGCCATAACCCGTTTCTTCAACATCGGATGCGGTTTATATTTAGGGCCCAGATCCCGCTCCAGGGTCTCCATCCCGTGCAGGGAAATATCCAAGCCGGAAAGATCCATCAATTTGCACGGTCCCATGGGATGTCCGGCACACAGTTGCATGGCTTTGTCGATATCTTCCGGTGTGTTGCCTTCCTCAATCAGTTTGATGGTTTCATTGACCAGAACATTCAACAGGCGGCTGACAATAAAACCGGCATAATCAACTGCCATGGCTGCTTCCTTGCCGATTTGTTCGACATACTCCATGGTCGTAGGAGGCCGATCACCTTGTCTTTGCGTTTAATAACACTGCCAATTTCAGTGATCGGCAGGGCTGAAGTGTTGCTGGCCAAAATGGTTTCCGGTCTGCACAGTCTCTCAAATTCTCTGAACATATCCTGCTTGATCTCCAGATTTTCAAAGACAGACTCAATGATCAGATCGGCATCTTTGCAGGCAGTCAGAAGATTGGTGGTACAAACAAGATGTGCCAGGGCAGTAGTCATTTCTGCTTCCGTCATTTTTCCTTTGCCAACCATCTTGTTAAAATTCTTCTCAATGCCAGCTTTGGCTTTAAGCAATGCGTTTTCATTTATATCCTGAAGAAATACCGTATATCCTGCTTCGATGCTTACCTGGGCAATTCCGCTGCCCATCGCACCGGCTCCAATTACCCCTATTATCTGAATTTCCATTATTCTGTCCCCTTTCTTCTTACCGGTCTTTAAATACTGGTTTGCGACGCTCCACAAAAGCCTGCATGCCTTCCTGCTGATCGTAGGTTTTAAAACAGGCCGTAAAACATTTCATTTCAAATTGCAGCCCCTTGATCAAATCCTCATCACAGCCGGCGTTGATGGCCGTCTTGGCCAGACCAAGGATCGGCAATGACTTGCCTGCCATCCGGGCAGCCATTTTTCTGGCTTCGTTTATTAATTCTTCCGGTGGGACAACCTTGTTGACCAGGCCAATTTCATAAGCACGTTGGGCATCAATGATATCCCCTGTGTAAACCAGTTCTTTGGCCAGGCTTGTACCAATCAAGCGAGGAAGTCGTTGCGTTCCGCCGCCACCGGGTATGATGCCCAGATTAATTTCCGGTTGTCCAAATTTGGCTGTCGTGCTGGCAATGCGAATGTCGCAGGCCATGGCCACTTCACAACCTCCGCCCAATGCCAATCCGTTGACCGCAGCGATGACCGGATAAGGAAAGCTCTCAATTTTCCCCTGAGCGCGGTTGACCAGCATGCCGCGATCGCTGACTTCAGAAGGCTGCAAACCTTTCATCATGGTTACATCAGTTCCGGCGGCAAAAGCCTTGTTGCCTTCACCGGTAAGGATGACCACCCGCACCCGGCGGTTGTCTTTCAATTCATCAAACAAGCTGTCCAATTCACTAAACATCTCAAGGTTTAAAGCGTTAAGTGCCTGCGGCCGATTCAATGTGACCAGGGTAATACCATCCTCATCTATGCTGTATTTAATCGTTTTATATGGCATGCTCATTTTTGTTGTTCACTTCCTCTTTTTTACTAAACCTTGCGCCGTTCCATCCATTACCACCAGTCCGTTCTGGTTTTCGCACCAGATTCTGAAATCAATTAGATCTTTGTCTTCATCCTTGTCGATAACTTCAACATAAGCTGTAATCGTATCTCCTATATATACCGGCTGGAGAAACCTGACATTCTGTCCGAGCAGGACGCCGCCGGGCAGTTGGTTCGCCATGGCCCCGACCAACATCCCCACCCCGATTACCCCATGGGCCAGGGGCCTTTTAAACTGCGTGGTGGCTGCATATTCATAATCGATATGCAGGGGATTTAGATCACCAGTAATTCCAGCAAAAAGCGTAACGTCTGTTTCGGTGATGGTCTTTCTGAAAAAGGCCCGATCACCAATTTTCATCTCCAGAATGGTCTTCCCTTGTATTTCAATAAGCTTTGTTGACAAATTCCCCATCCTCCCGAATGAAACTGCACGTTATTTGATTGACTGTCCCATTGTGGGTCAGATCTGCAATACCCTCTTGTAGAAAGGCAATCCTATAAACGGATTGCCTTTCCCCTAACTCACCCCAGGTATATACTGTTCTGATTTACTTGACTCTTTCCCATAAGGTTGCATTACCATTTCCGAATCCGCCGCAGAGTGCAGCCACACCATATTTGGCATCGGATTTGTCCGTTTTCATAATATTATTGAGCGTGACCACCAGCCTGCATCCTGATTCACCCAGCGGATGTCCTAAAGCCAAAGCACCTCCCCATATATTGGTCTTTGCAAACGGTGCGTTCTCTTCTATGCCCAGTTCCCGCAAACAAACCAGGGTTTGACTGGCAAAGGCTTCGTTGAGTTCAAACACACCAACATCGTCAATTTTAATATCAGCCCGGGCCAGAACTTTAATAACCGCCGGAATCGGTCCAACTCCCATGATGGTCGGATCGTTGCCCGCCATGGCGCCAGCCTTGTATTTGATCGTGTAATCGCAGCCCAGTTCATCTGCTTTTTCACGGCTCATCAAGATCACTGCACAAGCCCCTGCGGTCAATGGCGAGGAAAGGGCAGCGGTAATAACGCCATTTTCTTTAAAAGGAGATTTCATGGCCGCCATTGATTCCATGGTGATATCGTCTCTGATCCATTGATCGGTTTTTACCATAAACTTATTCCCGTTATCATCTTCGCCCTCAATCGGCACGATTTCATTGTCAAATTTGCCTGCATCACGTGCAGCCGCCGCTTTTTTATTGCTCCAGTAAGCAACCTGCTGCATTTCTTCAGGATTGAGCTTCCACAATTCCGCCACTTTCTCCGCGGTTGGTCCCATAAGGACATCATTTATACTCCCGTATCTGGCAGCAACTCTGGGCGGAAAGTCCGCTCCCGCTCCCATGGGTACATGCAACATGTCTTCCACCCCGGCTGCAATGTATATGTCGCCTTCTCCAGCCATGATCGCCCGGGCCGCATGTTCAATGGCAGACATCCCCGAGGGGCATTGCTGACAGATCGTATTGGCAGGAACAGATTCCGGATAACCGCCGGCCAACCATGCCAAACGACCCACATCGAAGGTCTGGCCAGTCTGGTTGGCACAACCGCAAAATACCGCCTCAACATCTTCAGGTTTTACCTGGGGGTTGCGGGCAAACAAACCATCGTAGACTGCTGTTAAAACTTCGTCGATGCGGACATTGCGAAACCATCCTT